>JAIPDA010000080.1 GCA_021737905.1 Rhodoferax sp. | reverse complement strand
CGCCTTGCGGACTTCTTCAACAATGCGGGTCTGCACATCGGCAGGTGTGCCCCTGGGGGTCCACAAGCCGTACCAGGTAGTGACTGTGTAGTCCGGCAAGCCCAGTTCAGCGGCGCAAGGCACATCGGGAAAAGCGGCGTTACGCTTGGCACCAGCCACCATCACAGCCTTGATGCGGCCACCCTTGATGTGCGCCGCAGACGAGCCCAGGCCGTCGAACATCATGTCAACCTGCCCCGCCACCAGATCGCGCAAAGCAGGACCAGCTCCTGTGTAAGGAATGTGGGTGATGAAGGTTTTGGTCTGCTGTTTGAACAACTCGCCAGCCAGATGGTGCGAGGTACCGGCACCAGCCGATCCGTAATTGAACTTACCGGGTGCCTTGCGCACAGCCTCCATGAAACCCTTGTAATCCGAAGGCATGTTTTTCGGGTTGACCACCAGGACCTGTGGCACGTTGGCAACCAGCGCCAGAGGCACAAAATCTTTTTGCAAGTCGTAGTCCAGCTTGGGGTACATGGACGGCGCTATCGAGTGGTGCACCGCGCCCATAAAGAGCGTGTAGCCATCAGGCGCAGCCTTGGCGGCAATGCCGGCTCCCAGCGTACCGCCGGCGCCGCCGCGGTTGTCAATGATCATTTGCTTGCCGGTGAGTTTGGCGAACTGGGCCGACAAAGGTCGTGCAAAAGCATCGGTGCCGCCGCCGGCCGGAAAAGGCACGACCATGTTGACCGGCTTGCTCGGCCAGCCGGACTGCGCCTGCACCCCGAGTGACAGGGCTGCAGCGCTCGCTGCGGCAGCGCGCAGCACATCGCGACGGCTTGTATTAATTTGGAATTGGTTCATAAGAAGTCTCCGGTTATGTTGTGTCTGAGTGCTTGCCGCAGGCACGGCTAATCAAGGCCTGCACAAATGTACAAAGTTTTTCAGCCTGCCGGCAGATGGGTTTCCCTTGGGTTCTAGGCTCTGGTGCGCCCGCCGGCCCAGACCCACAGGGCAAGACCAGCCAGGATCATGGGCAGGCAAAGCCACTGACCCATGCTCATGCCCAGCGCCAAAATGCCTAAAAAATCATCCGGCTGGCGGAAAAACTCAGCGATAAAGCGAAAAACACCATAGCCAGCTAAAAAAGCCGCAGAGACCTGGCCGGTTTTACGCGGCCTGCGCGCATACAACCAAAGAAGTACAAAAAGCAACAACCCTTCCAGCAAAAACTGGTAAAGCTGCGACGGGTGGCGCGGTTGCAATGAACCGCTGTCTTTGAAGACCATGCCCCAAGGCAAGTCCGGGCTGCTCAATCGCCCCCACAACTCGCCATTGATGAAATTGCCAATGCGACCGGCCGCCAGCCCGGTCGGCACGCAGGGGGCGATCAAGTCCATCACCTGCAGCCAGGGCTTGCGCCTGCTGTGCGCAAACCACCACTGAGAAACCAGCACACCCAGCAGACCGCCATGAAAACTCATGCCGCCCTGCCACAGCGCCAGAATCTCCAGCGGATGCGCCAGGTAGTAACCGGGCTTGTAAAAAAGGCAGTAACCGATACGGCCGCCCAAGACCACGCCCACCACACCCAGAAAAAGAATGTCCTCAATGTCACGCCGGCTCCACGCGGCCGGCCCCGTCATCGAGGCATAAGGCTGGTGGCGCAATCGCAGAATGCCAAGCAGCAAAAACAGACCGAAAGCGGCCAGGTAAGTCAGTCCGTACCAGTGAATGGCAATGGGGCCCAGCTGCAGGGCAACCGGGTCAATTTCAGGGTGAATGAGCATGCCGCGATTGTGCCAGCCGGCACGGGTCTGACATCGCAACGTAAAATCATTAGCAACCGGCAAAGCCAGTACGGCAAGCCCTTCCAAGACCCACAGAGACACACCATGACGCAAGACAAGAAGCCCGAAGGCGACGCCATCAACCGCCGCAGCAAGAACATCACCGAAGGCACCTCCCGCGCACCCAACCGGTCCATGTACTACGCCATGGGCTACGAATCGGCAGACTTCAAGAAGCCCATGGTCGGCGTGGCCAACGGCCACAGCACCATCACCCCCTGCAACTCCGGCCTGCAAAAGCTGGCTGACGCGGCGATTACCGGCATTGAAGAAGCCGGCGGCAACGCCCAGGTCTTCGGCACGCCCACTATCTCTGACGGCATGGCCATGGGCACCGAAGGCATGAAGTACTCGCTGGTCAGCCGCGAAGTCATCTCCGATTGCATCGAAACCTGCGTGCAAGGCCAGTGGATGGACGGCGTGCTGGTGGTCGGCGGCTGCGACAAAAACATGCCCGGCGGCCTGATGGGCATGCTGCGCGCCAATGTGCCGGCCATCTATGTGTACGGCGGCACCATTCTGCCCGGCCACTACAAGGGCAAAGACCTCAACATCGTGAGCGTGTTCGAGGCCGTGGGCGAGCATTCTGCCGGCCGCATGAGCGACGAAGACCTGCTGCAGATCGAGCGCCGCGCCATTCCAGGCACCGGCAGCTGCGGCGGCATGTACACGGCCAACACCATGTCCAGCGCCTTCGAGGCCCTGGGCATCTCGTTGCCCTACTCTTCGACCATGGCCAACCCGCACGACGAGAAAGCCAACTCGGCCAAGGAATCGGCCAAGGTGCTGATCGAGGCCATCAAAAAGAACATCAAGCCGCGCGACATCGTCACCAAAAAGGCCATTGAAAACGCTGTGGCCGTGATCATGGCCACCGGCGGCTCGACCAACGCCGTGCTGCACTTCCTGGCGATTGCCCACACGGCCGGCGTCGATTGGACGATTGACGACTTCGAGCGTATCCGCGTCAAAACCCCCGTGCTGTGCGACCTCAAACCCAGCGGCAAATACCTCGCGGTTGATCTGCACAAGGCCGGCGGCATTCCGCAGGTCATGAAGATGCTGCTCAAAGCCGGTCTCTTGCACGGCGACTGCCTGACCATTTCCGGTCAGACCATTGCCGAAGTGCTCAAAGACATACCCGACGCACCGCGCGCCGACCAGGACGTGATACGCCCGATCGACAAACCCATGTACGCGCAAGGCCACCTGGCCGTGCTCAAGGGCAACCTGTCGCCAGAAGGTTGCGTGGCCAAGATCACCGGCCTGAAAAACCCGGTCATGACCGGCCCGGCCCGCGTGTTTGACGACGAGCAGTCGGCGCTGGCCGCCATTCTGGCCGGCAAGATCAAGGCCGGCGACGTGATGGTGCTGCGCTACCTGGGCCCCAAAGGTGGCCCCGGCATGCCCGAAATGCTGGCCCCCACCGGCGCGCTGATCGGCGCGGGCCTGGGCGAGAGCGTGGGCCTGATCACTGACGGCCGCTTCTCCGGCGGCACCTGGGGCATGGTGGTCGGCCACGTTGCTCCCGAAGCTGCGGCCGGCGGCAACATCGCCTTCATCAAGGAAAACGACTCCATCACCATCGACGCCAAGCAATTGCTGCTGCAACTGAACATCAGCGACACTGAGCTGGCCGCCCGCAAGGTCGGCTGGAAAGCTCCGCTGCCGCGCTACACCCGCGGCGTGCAGGCCAAGTTTGCGTTCAATGCTTCCAGCGCCAGCAAGGGCGCGGTGCTAGACGACTATTGATGCCCCATTCCACCAACTTTTCAGAACTGATCATGAAAAAATCCTCTACTCTGATTTGTGCCGCCCTGAGCGGTCTTTTGATGGCTGCACCCGCCCTGGCTGACCAGAAGCTGGCAGCAGCCAAAAACTGCATGTCCTGCCATGCTGCTGACAAAAAACTGGTCGGCCCGTCCTACAAAGATGTGGCAGCCAAATACGCCGGCCAAAGAGATGCCGTCGACAAACTGGCCGTCAAAATCATCAAGGGCGGTTCCGGTGTCTGGGGCCCCGTGCCCATGCCGTCCAACGCGCAGGTCTCACCAGATGAAGCCAGGCAGTTGGTCAGCTGGATCCTGACGCAAAAGTAAGGCTCAGCCACTTAAAACCTCAGGTTTTCGCTGCTGGTGACGATTCATATCAAGTCATGACCCAAACCATTGTTTCCGCTCGAATTGCCCTGGCCTGTCTGCTGACGGCTGCTCTTGGCACGGCTGCTGCTCAAACAGCCAAAAGGGTGAACAAGCCGGCCGCTCCGGCAGCGCCTCGCGCAGTCTGCCTGGTGGCAGACTTCAAGGCCATCGGTCTGAACATTCACGACCCGATGGAGCGCTCTGTCAAAGCCGCGGAGTGGATTCAGCGCAACAGTTCGGCCTGCACGCTGAACCAAGCTATCAACATTGCCTCCAACCGTGCCGCCTGGCTGGGCACCACCGACACGGCCATGTTGACAGCGGCCATTGACGGGCTGATTGAAAGCCGGCAAAACGCTGCTGCACTTGTCAAACCAACGCCTGCCAATACGGCCATGGTGCAAACCGGGGGCCAGGATGCAGCTGCCAGCCCTCAGGCGACGGCTCCCGCAGCTGAAGCTAAAACCACGGGCGGCACCAGCCCTGCGCCGGCGGCCATGCCAAATTCCAACCAAGCCGCCCCCGGTGCAGCGCCAGCAGCGCCTGCCGCCAGGCCGGCTGTCTGAGCGCTTCTTTTTTAACTTTCAGCTCGGTTTTGCCTTAAGGCAAGGCGTTCAAAAATCCCAGTTTTCCCGCACCAGCAGACGCGGTGACAGACAGGTCAGCTCTTTTCAGACAGCTGATCCAGGATGGCCGGGTTCTCCAGCGTCGAGGTGTCCTGCGGCATGGCGTCGCCCTTGGCAATGCCGCGCAACAGGCGGCGCATGATCTTGCCGCTGCGGGTTTTGGGCAGGTTGTCGCCAAAGCGGATTTCCTTGGGTTTGGCGATCGGTCCGATCTCCTTGCCAACCCAATCACGCAGTTCCTTGGCAATCGCTTTGGCCTCATCGCCCGTAGGCCGGGGGCGCTTGAGCACCACAAAGGCCACGATGGCCTCGCCGGTCACATCGTCAGGACGGCCGACCACGGCAGCTTCTGCCACCAGTGCAGAATGCGCCACCAGCGCCGACTCGATTTCCATGGTGCCCATGCGGTGACCGGACACATTGAGCACATCGTCAATGCGGCCGGTGATACGGAAGTAGCCACGGTCTTCGCTGCGCACCGCGCCATCGCCGGCCAGGTAGTAAGTGCCGCCCATCTCTGCGGGAAAGTAGCTTTTGGCAAAACGCTCGGGGTCGTTCCAGATGGTGCGGATCATCGAGGGCCAGGGGCGCTTGATCACCAGCATGCCGCCGGAGCCGTTGGGCACGTCATGGCCGGCCTCATCAACGATGGCCGCCATGATGCCGGGCAGTGGCAGCGTGCAACTGCCGGGCACCAGGGGCGTGGCGCCTGGCAGCGGGGTCATCATGTGGCCACCGGTTTCGGTCTGCCAGAAGGTGTCCACGATCGGGCACTTCTCGTGGCCGATGTTTTTGTAGTACCACATCCAGGCTTCGGGGTTGATGGGCTCACCCACCGAGCCGAGGATGCGCAGGCTGCTCAAGTCCGAAGCATCCGGGTGCACTTTAGGATCAGCTTCAGCTGCTTTGATCAGTGAGCGAATCGCCGTCGGTGCGGTGTAAAACACGCTGACCTTGTGGCGCTCGATCATTTGCCAGAATCGTCCGGCATTCGGGTAGGTCGGAATGCCTTCAAAAATCACCTGGGTGGCGCCGGCGGCCAAGGGACCGTAGGCCACATAAGTGTGACCGGTGATCCAACCGATGTCAGCGGTGCACCAGAACACATCGCTAGGGCGGATGTCAAAAGTCCAATCCATGGTCAGCTTAGCCCACAGCAAATAGCCGCCTGTGCTGTGCTGCACGCCCTTGGGCTTACCCGTTGAGCCGGAGGTGTAAAGAATGAAGAGCGGATGCTCAGCGCCCACAAATTCAGGCTCACACACCGCGGACTGGGCGGCCATGCCTTCATGCATCAGGCTGTCACGGCCTGCGACCATGTTGCAGGCCGTCTGGGTGCGCTGGTAAACAATGACGTTCTTGATCGACTCGCAACCGCCCAGCGCAATGCCTTCGTCAACGATGGCCTTCAAAGGCAACTCTTTGCCGCCGCGCAACTGGTAGTTGGCGGTGATGACAGCCACGGCACCGGCGTCCTGAATACGCTCTTGCAGGCTCTTGGCAGAAAAACCGCCAAACACCACCGAGTGCGTGGCGCCAATGCGGGCGCAGGCCTGCATGGCCACCACGCCTTCGACCGTCATCGGCATGTAGATGACCACACGGTCGCCCTTTTTCACACCCATGCCCTTGAGCACATTGGCAAACTGGCAAACCTTGGCGTGCAGTTCCTTGTAGGTGACGTTTGTCACCTTGCCGTCATCGCTTTCGAAGATGATGGCTTTTTGCTGTTCGGTAGCGGTGCCCAGATGGCGATCCAGGCAGTTGTACGAAGCATTGATCAGGCCGTCGGCGAACCACTTGTAAAAAGGTGCGTTCGACTCGTCCAGTGTGCGGGTGAAAGGTTTTTTCCAGCTCAGGTTCTCGCGGGCCAGACGGGCCCAGTAGCCCTCAAAATCCGTTTCGGCCTCTTTGCACAGTGCATCATAGGCAGCCATGCCTGAAATGCGAGCATGTTTGACAAAGGCCGGGTCCGGATTGAAAACCCGGTTTTCTACCAGTGTTGACTCAATGGCCGATTGCGGTGCACTCATGTGTTGTCTCCTCTTTATCTCGATTATAAAAATTCCTAAGCAAAGCCAAATGTCGCGGCTGGCACTTACAAGCCACTGACTGGCTCCAAGCTTACAAACACCTGCTCCCGGGGCGGCCAATGTGAAACCCCTACAATTTTGAATTAAACACCGAAAACACCATGGCCGACCCAAAACCCAAAACCCCACACGCATTGCGCCCCGTTCCACGCTTTATCTTTGCCAGCCGCTGGCTTCAGTTGCCTTTGTACATTGGCTTGATCGTGGCGCAAGGTGTCTACGTTTTTCACTTCCTCGTGGAATTGATGCACCTGGTCGAGGCTGTATTTGGCAGCCAGACCGCGCTGCAGGCGCTGGTCAGCAGCATCGGCTACAAAACCGATGTGGCCATCACCTCCCTCAACGAGACAGTGATCATGCTGGTGGTGCTGGCACTGATTGATGTGGTCATGATCTCCAACCTGCTGATCATGGTCATCGTCGGCGGGTACGAAACCTTTGTCAGCCGCATGAACCTGGAAGACCACCCGGACCAGCCCGAATGGCTGAGCCACGTGAATGCCTCGGTGCTCAAGGTCAAGCTGGCCACAGCCATCATCGGCATCAGCTCCATCCACCTGCTCAAGACCTTCATCAACGCGGCCAACTACGACCTGAAAGTGTTGATGTGGCAAACCATCATCCACATCGTGTTCCTGCTCAGTGCCCTGGCCATTGCCTACACCGACAAACTGATGGTGCGCGACGGCAGCGCTGAGCACTGAACAAAATGTCAAGAAACACGCCCATGACCACACACATCCAACAAGAAGACCTGATCGAATCGGTGGCTGCAGCACTGCAATTCATCAGCTACTACCACCCGGCCGATTTCATTGCACACCTGGCGCGTGCCTACGAGCGCGAACAAAGCCCGGCAGCCAAGGACGCCATTGCGCAGATCCTGACCAACTCCAAGATGAGCGCCACCGGCCACAGGCCGATCTGCCAGGACACCGGCATCGTCAACGTGTTCATCAAGGTCGGGATGGATGTTCGCTTGACAGGTTTTACCGGCAGCTTTGAAGACGCCGTCAACGAGGGCGTTCGTCGCGGCTACAAGCACCCTGACAACACCCTGCGTGCCAGCGTTGTCGCTGACCCGCACTTCAAGCGCGTCAACACGCAGGACAACACACCCGCTGTGATTTTTACCGAGCTGGTGCCCGGTAACACCATGGAGGTGACGGTGGCAGCCAAGGGCGGCGGCTCCGAAAACAAAAGCAAATTGGCCATGCTCAACCCGGGCGACTCCATCGTTGACTGGGTGCTCAAAACCGTTCCCACCATGGGCGCCGGCTGGTGCCCGCCCGGCATGCTGGGCATCGGCATTGGCGGCACTGCAGAAAAAGCCGTTCTCCTGGCCAAAGAGAGCCTGATGGACGACATCGACATGTACGAGCTGCAAGCCAAAAGCGCGGCCGGCAAGCCGCTTGACCAGGTCGAGGAAATGCGCCTGGAGCTGTTTGACAAAGTCAACGCGCTGGGCATTGGTGCGCAAGGCCTTGGCGGGCTGACCACCGTGCTCGACATCAAGATCAAGCTCTATCCGACGCATGCCGCCGGCAAGCCAGTCGCCATGATTCCCAACTGCGCAGCCACTCGCCATGCGCACTTTGTGCTTGACGGCAGCGGCCCGGCCTACTTGACGCCGCCCAGCCTGGACCTCTGGCCCAAGGTTGAATGGACACCTGATTACGTCAAAAGTAAAAAGGTCAACCTGGACACGCTCAGCAAGGTGGAAGTCGCCAGCTGGAAGCCGGGCGACACCTTGCTGCTCAGCGGCAAAATGCTGACCGGCCGCGACGCCGCACACAAGCGCATTCAACAGATGCTGGCCAAGGGCGAAAAGCTGCCCGTGGATTTCAGCAACCGGGTAATTTACTACGTAGGCCCGGTAGACCCGGTGGGCGACGAAGCCGTGGGCCCTGCCGGCCCGACCACGTCCACCCGCATGGACAGCTTCACCGAGATGATGCTGGGCCAGACCGGCCTGGTCGCCATGATCGGCAAGGCCGAGCGCGGCCCGGTCGCCATCGAAGCCATCCAAAAACACCAGAGCGCCTACCTGATGGCCGTGGGCGGCGCCGCCTATTTGGTCAGCAAAGCCATCAAGAGCGCCAAGGTCATCGGCTTTGCCGACCTGGGCATGGAAGCGATCTACGAGTTTGATGTGGTCGACATGCCGGTGACTGTGGCAGTCGACGCCGCCGGCACCAGCACCCACATCACCGGTCCGGCTGAGTGGCAAAAGAAAATTGCGAGCGGTCAGTACAAGCAAATCCCGGTCAAGGCGATCTGAAGCGAAGGCGAGCCGACCGTGAGCTCAGTGCAAATGCCTTGGCTTGCGTCCACCACCGTGACCTGAGCCCCCGGGAGAGCCGCCCTGCCCGCGTGGCGGCTTGCCCAGCTGCATCGAATTGACCAGAGAGTCAAAGCGGCGCTCAAACAATTTATCCACCGCGGTCACCACCTCGCCCAGTTCAGTGGCGTCAAAGTGCCGCTCCATCAAAGCGATGGTGTCTTGCACCAGCAAATCCCGCTGGACCTGCATGATGGCAGCCGGCGTCGGACCGACAAAGTACA
>JAIPDA010000079.1 GCA_021737905.1 Rhodoferax sp. | reverse complement strand
TCCATCTGGTAGACCTTTTTGTCGGCCTTGCCCAGGTTACCGGCCGAGCCGACGGCGTCTCGGAACGGGCCGTAAAAGGCACTGGCGTATTTGGCGCTGTAGGCCATGATGCGTGTGTGAATCAGCCGCCGGCCTTCCAGCGCAGTGCGGATCGCGCCGATGCGCCCGTCCATCATGTCGCTGGGCGCAACGATGTCCACGCCGGCTTCGGCCTGAGTCAGCGCCTGCTCGGTCAGCACGGCCACGGTCTCGTCGTTCAAGATGTAGCCGGTGTCGTCGAGCAGGCCGTCCTGCCCGTGGCTGGTGAAGGGGTCGAGCGCCACGTCGGTCATGACGCCGAGTTCCGGAAAGCGTTTTTTGAGTTCGCGCACAACGCGCGGCACCAGGCCTTCGGGGTTCATGGCCTCGCGGCCGTCGGGCGTTTTCAGGGCCGTGTCAATCACCGGAAACAAGGCCATCACCGGGATGCCCAGCTTGACGCATTCCTCGGCCACCGGCAGCAGCAAGTCCAGGCTGAGGCGCTCGACGCCCGGCATGGAGGCAATGGGCACCCGCTGGCGCTGGCCGTCGGTGACGAACACCGGGTAAATCAGGTCGTGTGCGCTCAAGCTGTTTTCACGCACCAGATTGCGTGTGAAGCTGTCGCGACGCAGGCGGCGGGGCCGGCCAAGTGGGAAGGGTGCAAAGGATGTCATGGACAAATTGTGCCAAAACTCGAAGCCGGGGCCCAGCGCTACACTGCCGGCATGCTCTGGGTCAAATCGTTTCACATCATCTTCGTGGCCAGTTGGTTCGCGGGTCTGTTTTATTTGCCGCGGATTTTTGTGAACCTGGCGATGGTGCCCGAGGGCAGCGTGGCCGAGCGCGAGCGCCTGCTGCTGATGGCCCGCAAACTGCTGCGATTCACCACTTTGCTGGCGGTGCCGGCGCTGGTGCTGGGGCTTTGGCTGTGGCTGGGTTACGGCATCGGCCGCGGTCCGGGCAATGGCTGGATGCACGCCAAATTGCTGGTGGTTTTGCTGGCCCTGGCTTATCACCACCTGTGCGCTCGCATGCTCAAAGACTTTGTGGCTCAACGCAACACGCGCAGCCATGTCTGGTGGCGCTGGTTCAACGAGCTGCCGGTGCTGATGATGGTCGCGGCTGTGGTGCTGGTGGTGGTCAAGCCCTGGCAGGGCTGATCCATACGCTCCACCAGGAGATAAACATGGCGGCGCCTGCATGAGCTCTGCCCTCCACCGGACCACGGCTTGGCCATTGGCCCTGGCCACTGCGTGCCTGATTGTTTATGCCAGTCTGTACCCCTTTACCGGCTGGCGCGACCAGGGCTTGTCGCCTTTCGTTTTTTTGACTGCACCCTGGCCGCGCTACTGGACAGGCTTTGATGTCGGCACCAATTTCCTGGGTTACGCCCCTTTGGGTTTCTTGCTCGCGCTGGCAGCGCTGCGCAGCGGCCGGGGGGTCTGGGCCATCAGTCTGGCGAGTCTGTCGGCAGCTGTGCTGTCCCTGAGTTTGGAAACATTGCAGGCCCATTTGCCGTCCAGGGTCCCCTCTAACGTTGACTTTGCGCTCAACGCCGCAGGCGCCTGGGCCGGCGCGGTGAGCGCTTCGCTGCTGGAAAAAATGGGCGTGTTGCATCGTTGGAACGATTTCCGGGCGCGCTGGTTTGAAACCGAGGCGCGAGGCGCTTTGGTTTTGCTGGCCTTGTGGCCACTGGCATTGCTGTTCCCGGTGTCGGTACCGCTGGGCCTGGGCCAGATTCTCGAGCGCTTGGAGCCGGCGCTGGCCGCGCTGCTGGTGGATTCGCCTTTTCTGGAGTGGCTGCCAGTGCGCGACGTCGAACTACAGCCCATGGTGCCGGCCTCGCAGGTGATTGTGGTGGCGCTGGGCGGGCTTATTCCCTGCTTGATCGCTTTTGGTGTGATGCGCGGCTGGGCTCACCGCAGCGCTGCCGTTTTGTGGCTGTTGGCCGGTGGTCTGTATTTCACGGTGCTGTCTGCGGCCCTGAGTTACGGGCCAACGCATGCATGGGCCTGGTTTGACCTGCCTGTACGCGTTGGCTTCCTGGGCGCTTGCATGCTGGCGATGCTCTCCTTGTGGACGTCCCCGCGCACGGCCACCGTGCTGGCCTTGCTGGCCTTGAGTGTGCAATTGGTCATGCTCAACCAGGCTTCAGCCAGCCCCTACCTGGCGCAGAACCTGCAAGTCTGGGAGCAGGGCCGGTTTATCCGCTTTCACGGACTGGCCCAATGGCTGGGTTGGTTGTGGCCGTTTGCGGCCTTGACCTACGTGATCATGCGCTTGTGCCGGCCTGAAGATGTGCCGGACGACTCGCGCCCGTAAAATCATGGCATGACTCTTGTGACACCTTCGCCTTCAGATGGCGGTGCAGCGCCTGCATCTTATTACCAGCGCCATGTTTTCTTTTGCCTCAATGAGCGCAGTAACGGCCAGAACGCCTGCGCGCATCACGGGGCGCAAGCCGCGTTTGATCATTGCAAGTCTCGCGTCAAAGACGCCGGCTTGAGCGGTCCCGGGCAGGTGCGCGTTAACAAGGCCGGTTGCCTGGACCGTTGTGCTGCGGGTCCGGTGCTGGTGGTGTACCCGGAGGCGGTCTGGTACAGCTACGTTGATGAGCATGACATTGACGAAATTGTTCAATCGCACCTTCAAAACGGTCAGGTGGTGGAGCGCTTGCTGACGCCACCGCATCTGGGTCGCTGAAGCCTCGCCTTCACGAACGCCTGGTTTTGAACGCACAAACCCAAAAAATCACGATCCAAGGCCAGGCAGGCCGGATCGAAATGGCCCTGGACGAGCCCGCAGCCGCCTCCAAAGGTGTCGCCGTGATTGCCCACCCGCATCCCTTGTTCGGCGGCACCATGGACAACAAGGTGGTGCAAACATTGGCCCGCGCCTTCACCCAGTGTGGCTGGACGGCGGTCCGCTTTAATTTCCGGGGAGTGGGCGGTAGCGAGGGCAGCCATGACGAAGGCCGCGGTGAACTGTTGGACATGCTGTCCGTGGTGCGGCATGCCGCACCGGCCGGGCGATTGGCGCTGGCGGGTTTTTCTTTCGGCGCCTTTGTCACCACACACGCTTTGGCCGCGCTGGAGCAAGAGCGTGAGATCGACAGCCTGGTGCTGGTTGGTACCGCCGCCAGCCGGTTTGCGGTGGCGCCTGTTCCGAGCCAGGCGCATGCCAAGACCTTGGTGATCCACGGCGAGAGCGATGACACGGTGCCTTTGGCCAACGTGCTCGACTGGGCCCGCCCCCAATTCCTTCCGGTGATGGTGGTGCCGGGAGTGGGTCATTTCTTTCATGGACAATTGCCCTTATTGAAGAGTCTGGTGGTGCGTCATTTGAGCTAAAGCCGTGCCGGCTAGCCGCCCGTTTTTTGAACAGTTACGGCGCGCCTTCTTATTGAAGAAAAAAACACCCATGTCCCGATTCACACGCGTGCTGGCCGCCCTTGCCAGGTTTTTTGTTTTTTTTGCAACGCTGACGCAGGGCGCGCCGGTGCTTGCCCAGCAAGTTCAGCCGCCAGAGGTGGCTGCGCGTGCTTATCTGGTGCTGGACATCACGGCCAACCAGATTCTGGCGGCCAAAGACATTGACACGCCCATTGAGCCGGCGTCGCTGACAAAGCTGATGACGGCCTACCTGGTGTTTGATGCACTCAGAGCCAAAAAAATAGACCTGAAGCAGGCCTTGGCTGTGAGCGAGCGCGCCTGGAAAATGCCGGGTTCACGCATGTTCATCGATCCCAAGATGAAAGTGCCGGTTGAAGATCTGATCAAAGGCATGATCGTTCAGTCAGGCAATGACGCCACGGTGGCCCTGGCAGAGGGCGTGGGCGGCACTGTCGAGCGCTTTGTGCAGATGATGAACGAGCGCGCCAAGATTTTGGGCATGAAGTCCACCAGCTTCACCAACCCTGAAGGCTTGACCGAGCCAGGCCACAGCACAACCGCCCGCGATTTGAGCCTGCTGGCAACCCGGCTGCTGCAGGATTTCCCTGACTACACGGGCTACTATGCCCTGAAAAAATACCGCTACCCGGGCACACCTGCGGCCAATGACAGCAACCGTAACTTGTTGCTGTTTCGCGACCCTTCAGTCGACGGCCTCAAAACCGGCCACACAGCGGCAGCGGGTTTTTGCATGATCGCCACCGCCAAGCGTGAGGTTCCCGGCTTGGGCGTTCAGGGGGCACAGGGAAATCGCCGCCTCATGGCTATTGTGCTGGGCGCCGCCAGTGAAAACGCCCGGGCCACCGAGGCGCAAAAACTGCTTAACTGGGGCTATACCGCTTTCGAAGTGGTCAAGCTGTTTGACGCAGCCCAGCCGGTGGTATCCCCCCCGGTATGGAAGGGTAAGTCCAATGTAGTCAATCTGGGTCGTCCGGAAGCCATTGTGGTGGCGGTACCGGCGGGCAGCGGCGCCAAGCTCAAAACGCAGGTGGTCCGGCCTAACCCCTTGGTCGCCCCGTTCGGGCGCGGCCAGGCGATCGGCATGCTCAGAGTCACTGCGGCCAATGAGGCGGTGCTGGCCGAAGTGCCTTTGCTGGCTCTGGAAGCTGTCGACGAGGCTGGCGTCCTGGGGCGGGCTTGGGACTCGATCCGCCTTTGGATCAAGTAAAGGCTGCTTGATTTGGCGGCGGCAAGCCCCAGATTTGCGCGCCTCATCCCGGCCTGCTACACTCATGGGCTTTTCCGGAAATTCCGGAGGGATTTACGTTTTTCCGGTTTTTCACGTGCCAGGCACGGCCTAACCGGGTCAGTTAGATATCAGACGTTGAGGGACGTTTTTAAATGCCAACCATTAACCAGCTAGTGCGTCAGGGGCGCGAAGTCGAGAAAGTCAACTCGAAAAGCCCCGCGATGCAAAACTCTCCGCAGCGCCGCGGCGTGTGCACCCGTGTGTACACCACGACGCCAAAGAAACCAAACTCTGCTCTGCGTAAAGTCGCCAAAGTGCGCCTGACCAACGGGTTTGAGATCATCTCCTACATCGGCGGCGAAGGCCACAACCTGCAGGAACACAGCGTGGTGCTGGTTCGTGGCGGTCGTGTCAAGGACTTGCCCGGTGTGCGTTACCACATCGTGCGTGGCTCGCTTGACTTGCAGGGCGTCAAAGACCGCAAGCAGTCGCGCTCCAAGTACGGTGCGAAAAAGCCAAAGGCCAAATAAATCCGGCCGGCCCGGTCTGCGAAAGCAGTGTCCGCGCCAGAAGCGCTTGCAAATGGTTTGCAAACGACTTCAAAACAAGGTGCTCCCCTCGTCCCGGCAGGGCGTTGAGAGCGAAGTGACCCAAGCGCAAATAGTTGTGCCGGTCGAGTAAGTGAGAGTTTTTTAACTCTCGCGGCATTGCCCCAAGACATCTTGGAGTGATGCCAACTGAAGCAAAGAGGTGAAAAAATGCCACGTCGTCGCGAAGTCCCTAAACGTGAAATTCTTCCTGATCCAAAATTTGGCGATGTCGACCTCGCCAAGTTCATGAACGTGATCATGCAAGGCGGTAAAAAGGCCGTCGCCGAGCGCATCATTTACGGCGCGCTCGACTTTATCGAGAAAAAGAACCCCGGCAAAGACCCGCTGGAGGCTTTCCACATGGCCATCGGCAACATCAAGCCCATGGTTGAAGTGAAGTCCCGCCGTGTCGGCGGTGCCAACTACCAGGTGCCGGTTGAAGTTCGTCCTGTGCGCCGTATGGCTTTGGCCATGCGCTGGCTCAAAGAGGCTGCCAAAAAGCGTGGTGAAAAATCCATGTCTTTGCGTCTGGCCAATGAGCTGATGGAAGCAACCGAAGGCCGTGGCGGCGCCATGAAAAAGCGTGACGAAGTTCACCGCATGGCCGAAGCCAACAAGGCTTTCAGCCACTTCCGCTTCTAAAGTTGACGTGCGTGTTGGCTGCAGGAATTTGAGGCGTTGACAGCTGGCCCCCGGCGCACTGCGTGCCGGGCCCGCAAAGCTCTAGCCCCAAGGCCTGCCGGCTGTCACTGCAAAGTGCCGCCGGCACTCGCGCAGTGAAAACATGCGCCATGTTTTTAGCTATCTCTTGTTCGTTTGGCGAACTGAAAGTAATTTATGTCCCGCGCTACACCCATTAAAAACTACCGCAACATCGGTATTTCCGCGCACATTGACGCCGGCAAAACAACCACGACCGAGCGCATATTGTTTTACACCGGCGTGAGCCACAAAATTGGTGAAGTTCATGATGGCGCTGCCACCATGGACTGGATGGAGCAAGAGCAAGAGCGTGGCATCACGATCACCTCGGCGGCCACCACCTGTTTCTGGAAGGGCATGGATTCGTCCTACCCTGAGCACCGTATCAACATCATTGACACCCCGGGCCACGTTGACTTCACCATTGAAGTCGAGCGCTCGATGCGCGTTCTTGACGGCGCTTGCATGGTTTACTGCGCAGTGGGCGGCGTGCAGCCGCAGTCCGAGACCGTGTGGCGCCAGGCTAACAAGTACAAAGTGCCGCGTCTGGCATTTGTGAACAAGATGGACCGCACGGGTGCCAACTTCTTCAAGGTGGTCGAGGGCATGAAGCTGCGCCTCAAAGCCAGCCCCGTGCCCATGGTGATCCCCATTGGTGCTGAAGAAAGCTTCACCGGCGTGGTCGACCTGATCATGATGAAAGCCATCATCTGGGATGAGGCTTCGCAAGGCATGAAGTTCGAATACCGCGAAATCCCTCCTGAATTGCTGGCATCGGCCAAAGAGTGGCGCGAAAAGATGGTTGAGGCTGCCGCCGAAGCCAATGAAGAGCTGATGAACAAATACCTCGAAGAAGGTGATCTGTCAGAGGCAGAAATTAAATTTGGTATCCGTACCCGTACCATCGCCAGCGAAATCCAGCCCATGTACTGCGGCTCGGCTTTCAAGAACAAGGGTGTTCAGCGCATGCTGGACGCCGTGATCGACTTCATGCCGGCCCCTATTGACATCCCGCCTGTCACTGGCACGGACGATGACGAAGCACCGGTGAGCCGCAATGCAGACGACGGCGAGAAATTCTCGGCTCTGGCATTCAAGCTGATGACCGACCCGTTTGTCGGCCAGCTCACTTTCGTGCGCGTTTACTCGGGCGTTCTGAAAAAGGGCGACACCGTTTACAACCCGATCAAAGGCAAGAAAGAGCGTATCGGCCGTATCGTTCAGATGCACGCCAATGAGCGCCAGGAAGTCAGTGAAATTGTCGCCGGCGACATTGCAGCCTGCGTGGGCCTGAAAGACGTGACCACGGGCGAAACCCTGTGCGATCCGGACGCCATCATCATGCTCGAGCGCATGGTGTTCCCTGAGCCTGTGATTGCGCAGGCTGTCGAGCCCAAGACCAAAGCGGACCAGGAAAAAATGGGTATCGCCTTGCAGCGTCTGGCTGCAGAGGATCCATCTTTCCGCGTCAAGACCGACGAAGAATCCGGTCAGACCATCATTGCCGGCATGGGCGAGTTGCACCTTGAGATCATCGTGGACCGCATGAAGCGCGAGTTCGGCGTGGAGGCCAACGTTGGCAAGCCGCAAGTGGCTTACCGCGAAACCATCCGCAAGACCGTCGAAGATGCCGAAGGCAAGTTCGTGCGTCAGTCCGGCGGTAAGGGTCAGTACGGCCACGTGGTGCTGAAGATCGAACCCAACGAGCCGGGCAAGGGCATTGAATTCATTGACGCCATCAAGGGCGGTGTGGTGCCACGCGAGTACATTCCTGCGGTTGAAAAAGGCATTCATGAAGCCGTTACCACGGGCGTGCTCGCTGGTTACCCAGTGGTCGACGTCAAAGTCACACTGCACTTCGGTTCGTACCACGACGTGGACTCGAACGAGTTGGCCTTCAAGATGGCTGCGATCTTCGGCTTCAAAGAAGGCTGCCGCAAGGCCGGCCCGGTCATTCTGGAGCCGATGATGGCTGTGGAAGTCGAGACACCGGAAGACTACGCCGGTAACGTGATGGGTGACTTGTCCTCACGCCGCGGCATGGTCCAGGGCATGGAAGACATGATCGGTGGCGGCAAGGCCATCAAGGCTGAGGTGCCACTGTCCGAGATGTTCGGCTACTCGACCACGCTGCGCTCTGCAACGCAAGGTCGTGCCACGTACTCCATGGAGTTCAAGCACTACGCTGAAGCACCACGCAATGTGTCGGAAGCCATCATGGCTGCCCGCGCCAAGTAAATCTTTCCTTGTCTGCGATTGTGTGCCCCCCGCTGCCCGTGGCGGGGGAATCAGCAACACAGTGCAGACGTTAAACCTGTCACGTGGCACGTTCTTTATCTGGAGTAAATCATGGCAAAAGAAAAATTCACACGAACCAAGCCCCACGTCAACGTTGGCACGATCGGCCACGTCGACCACGGCAAGACCACATTGACAGCGGCCATCACGACTGTTTTGGCGGCCAAGTTTGGCGGCACCGCCAAGGGCTACGACCAAATTGACGCGGCGCCTGAAGAAAAAGCACGCGGCATCACGATCAACACCGCTCACGTTGAGTACGAAACAGCCAACCGCCACTACGCGCACGTTGACTGCCCGGGCCACGCTGACTATGTCAAAAACATGATCACCGGCGCCGCCCAGATGGACGGCGCTATTTTGGTCTGCTCCGCCGCCGACGGCCCGATGCCCCAAACCCGCGAGCACATCCTGCTGGCGCGCCAGGTGGGTGTTCCTTACATCATCGTGTTCCTGAACAAGTGCGACATGGTGGACGACGCTGAACTGCTCGAATTGGTCGAGATGGAAGTGCGCGAGTTGCTCGACAAGTACGACTTCCCTGGCGACGCCACCCCCATCATCCACGGCTCAGCCAAGCTGGCCATGGAAGGCGACAAGGGCGAGCTCGGCGAAGGCGCCATCATGAAGCTGGCTGACGCACTGGACACCTACATCCCCCTGCCAGAGCGCGCAGTCGACGGTGCCTTCCTGATGCCAGTGGAAGACGTGTTCTCCATCTCCGGTCGCGGCACTGTGGTGACCGGCCGTATCGAGCGCGGCATCATCAAGGTCGGCGAAGAGATCGAGATCGTCGGTATTGCCGATACCCAAAAAACCATTTGCACCGGCGTGGAAATGTTCCGCAAGCTGCTCGACCAGGGCCAGGCTGGCGACAACGTCGGTATCTTGCTGCGCGGCACCAAGCGTGAAGACGTGCAGCGCGGCCAGGTGCTGTGCAAGCCCGGCTCGATCAAGCCGCACACCCACTTCACGGGCGAGATCTATGTCTTGTCCAAAGACGAGGGTGGCCGCCACACACCGTTCTTCAACAACTACCGCCCCCAGTTCTACTTTCGCACGACGGACGTGACGGGTGCGATCGAGTTGCCAGAAGGCAAAGAGATGGTGATGCCAGGCGACAACGTGTCGATCACGGTCAAGCTGATCAACCCGATCGCCATGGAAGAAGGTCTGCGTTTCGCCATCCGCGAGGGCGGCCGGACCGTCGGCGCCGGTGTGGTTGCCAAGATCCTTGCTTAA
>JAIPDA010000078.1 GCA_021737905.1 Rhodoferax sp. | reverse complement strand
CTTGCGTGTACACCGTGCCCACGCCCTGACCAGCCGGCGGCAAGGCTGAACGCCAACCCGCCAGCGCGGCGACCAGCCCGAGCAAGCCGCCTAGCACGGCGGCACTGCGCGATTTCCAGCCCAGGCGGCGCGGCCACAGCGCCGTGGCCGGCGGCGGCGCAGGCAGTGCCGGCGGCGGCGCCTTGACTTCATCGGCCGGCACCGGATCCGGATGGGGGTTGAGTGCAGCCCGCACCACGTCGGGCGTGAAAGGTGGCTGGCGAAAACGCACGCCGGTGGCGTCAAAAATCGCATTGGCAATGGCGGCAGTGCCGGGCACCGACGAGGACTCACCCGCGCCCAGTGGCGGCTCGCCGGGCCGCGGCATGGTCACCACCTCGACCACCGGCACATCGCGGAAATTGAGGATCGGGTAGCTGCCCCACTCCAGGTTGGCCACCGTGTTGTCTGCCGGCTTGAACTGCACTTGCTCGTGCAGGGCGCGACTGGTGGTCTGCAGCACATTGCCATGAATTTGTTGCTGCACACCCGCCGGGTTGATCAGCGTGCCGGCGTCATGCCCGACCACCACGCGGCGCACATGCACCTCGCCGGTCTTGCGGTTGACTTCGACGTCGGCCACCCAGGCCGCCCAGGCAGCGCCAAAGCCAGGCCATTTGCTGTGCACGTAGCGCGCGTAGGCCACGCCTTGACCGTGCAGCACGTCCGGGTCGCTGCCGGCCGAAGCCGTGCCGGTCACGACTTGCTGGCCAGGTTGCGTGTGCACTTTCCAGCCGGCGCGCTCGGCCGTCAACCGCACCAGCTCGGCGGCGCGCGGCTCGCTGAGGTAGCGCAGCCGGAACTCGACCGGGTCCACGCCCGCGGCCGTGGCCAGCTCGTCGATGTAAGACTCGTGCGCAAAGGAGTTGGGCAGCGCCGACACGCCGCGCAGCCAGGAGGCGCGGACCATGGGCGCCATGTCGTTGACGGCCACGCGCAGGTTGGCGTAGCCATAAGGCGGCCTGGCGGTGCGGTCGCCCATCTCAAAAGCTTGCGCCACCGGCTCAACGGTGCGCGTGAGCAGCAGGGCCAGCGTGGGCGCGCCGTTGGACGGGTAGCTGGTTTGAAAATCGTAGGCCGCCACCGAGCCGTCGGCATTCAAACCGCCTTGCACCTGCATCAGCTGAGCCGCGCCCTTGGGTTCCCACGCGTGCTCTTGCTCGCGCGTGAGTTGCACGCGCA
Organism: Rhodoferax sp.; assembly: GCA_021737905.1. Lineage (GTDB taxonomy): Bacteria > Pseudomonadota > Gammaproteobacteria > Burkholderiales > Burkholderiaceae_C > Polaromonas. The sequence goes on along the minus strand of JAIPDA010000078.1, from coordinate 8,435 downwards.
CCGGCTGGCCGACCGCGCGCGACAGCAAGGCGGCATCGGCCGTCACATCGTCGGCGCAGTTGCGGCCGTAGCAACCCGAGGCCTCCATGCGGATCACATCAATCTGCACATCGGGCAGGTCCATCAGGCGGGACAAATCGGCGCGCAGCACATGCGGGCTCTGGCTGCCGGTCCAGACCTTCAGGCGGTCGCCTTGCCAATCGGCCAAGGCGCACGAGGGCCCGATGGACGCGTGCATCTGGTAGGGCCAGACATAGTCACGGTGGAGTGTTTGCGCAGCGCCGGCCAAGGCAGCATTGACATCACCATCGTCCACCAGCGTTCGCCGGGTCGCGGGGTTGTTGCGCAAGGCTTGGGACAGATCGTCCATCGGGGTCAGGCCCGGCCAGGCTTTCCAGCGCACACGCAGCTCGCGCAAGGCTTGCTCGGCATGTTCTTCGCGCTCGGCAACGATGCCGACAAAGTCGCGAATCACCAGCAGCTTGCGGATGCCGGGAATGTGGGCAATCGAGGATTCGTCCACCGACTCCAGCGTGTTGCCGATGAAGTCGCCATGGTCGGCGCCGGCGTAAGGCGGGCGTACCACACGGCCGTGCAGCATGCCGGGCACGCGCATATCGTGCACAAACACCAACTCGCCGGTGGCCTTGGCCGGTATGTCCACGCGCGGCGCACTGGTGCCGACCACGCGGTAATCGGCCGGTGACTTGAGCGGCGTGCCAAGGGCCAGCGTCAGCTCGATGTGTTGCCCGGTCAGTAACTCGCCATAAGCGAGGGAGGGGCTGTCTGCCGGCGCGCCGGTCATGCCGATCACGCCATCGCCGACCTGTAACAGTACGGCTTCGGTGTGAAGTTGTTGTGCGGCGCGCGCCAGCAGCCAGGCCCGCGCCTGGGCTGCTGCGGCGCGCAAAGGCTGCGCATGAATTTGAATGGACGCGCTGGCGATGGTGCCGCCCTGGTTGGGTGCGCGTGCGGTGTCGCCCAGCACCATGTGGACGCGGTCCAGGCCAACGTCGAGTTCTTCAGCCACGATTTGCGCCAGTGCGGTGCGCAGGCCGGTGCCCAGGTCCACATGGCCGTTCAGCGCGGTGACGCTGCCGTCATCCCAGACTGCCAGCAAAATCTCCAGCCCTTCGGCCGGGTTGCCGCCCACAAAAGGCGGTTGACCCTTGACCGGTGGCGGCGGTGCCGGCGGCTCGCGCGTGACCAGCAGCACGCCGGCGGCGGCATGAAAGTCAGCGCGTTTCAGTGGCCAGAGGGCACGGCTCATACGGACGTCATGGCATGGCGGCGGCGGTGGCGGCAGTGCGCGCTTGCGCCATCTGCCGGGCAGCACGCTGCACCGCGTCGATGATTTCAAGGTGCGTGCCGCAGCGGCACAAGTTGCCCGACAGCGCCTGGCGAATCTGCAGCTCGGTCGGCTCGGGGTTGTGCGTCAGCAGCGAGGCCGTCATCATGATCATGCCGCTCAAGCAGTAGCCGCACTGCGCGGCCTGCGCGTCAATGAAGGCTTGCTGTACCGGATGCAGGGCACCTGCCGAACCCAGGCCTTCGAGCGTGGTGATCTCGCGTCCGGCCACGCCGGCGGCCGGAATCACGCAGGCGCGCGCAGCCATGCCGTCCACCAGCACGGTGCAGGCGCCGCACTCACCCAGGCCGCAGCCGTATTTCGGGCTGTTGAGCAGCAGGTCATTGCGCAGCAGATGCAAGAGCGAAGCCTCCGGCGTCACGGCCAGCGTTTGCTGCACGCCGTTGACGTTGATATGCAAAGGCCGATTTGTAGACATGCGCTTGGCTGTACTTCAGACGCTGAGGTAGTCGCGCCGCACCGCCTCGTTGGCGGCCAGCTCGGCCATGCTGCCTTCAAAACGCAGCTGGCCTTTTTCGAGCACGTAAGCGCGGTCAGACACCAGTTCGGCAAAGTGCATGTTTTGCTCGGACAGCAAAATGCTGACACCCTCGGCTTTGAGCTCGAGGATCATTTGCACCATCTGCTCGACGATCACCGGCGCCACACCTTCGGACGGCTCGTCGAGCAAGACCAGAAAAGGGTTGCCCATCAGCGTGCGGGCGACAGTCAGCATCTGCTGCTCGCCGCCGCTCATGCGCCCGCCCAGACGCTGCGGCATTTCACCCAGATTGGGAAACAGCGAAAAAAGACGCTCCGGCGACCAGCTGGGCGCCTGGCTGCCGTCAGGCCAGTGGCGTGGCGGCTGGCGGCCGACTTCCAGGTTTTCCATCACGGTGAGGTCGGTGAAGATGCGCCTGTCTTCCGGTACAAAACCCATGCCCAGACGCGCCGCCTGGTGCGGCTCGGCACGCGCCATGTCGTGGCCCATGAAACTGATCTGACCGCGGCGCTTTTCAAGCATACCGATGATGGACTTGATGGTGGTGGACTTGCCGGCGCCGTTACGCCCCATCAGGGCCACCACTTCGCCACGCCGGACTTCGAGGCCCACGTCGTACAGAATTTGCGCGGCGCCATACCAGGCGCACAGTTCGCTGACCTTCAAAAGGGTGTCGTTGCCGGTCTGCATCAAACGGCTTTCTCAAATGTTTTACCACTGCCGAAATAGACTTCCTGCACCTTCGGATCGTCCCGAACAGCCAGAGGTTGACCTTCAGCAATCAAGCGACCCCGCGCCAGCACGATCATGCGGTCCGCATACGCAAACACCACGTCCATGCTGTGCTCTGTAAAAAGCACCGCCATGCCGCGGTCAAGCACCAGCTCTTTGGTCAAGGCCATCAGGTTATTGCGTTCCTTGGGCGCCATGCCGGCGGTGGGCTCGTCCATCAGCAGCAGCTTGGGGTCGTTGGCCATGGCGATGGCCAACTCAACACGCTTGACGTCCCCATACGCCAACACGCTGCAAGGCCGGTCGGCCTGTGCTTTCATGCTGACCTGGTCCAGCAAGGCGAGTGCACGCTCGCGCTGATGGTCGGCAGCGCGCCGCCACATCGCAAACAACTTGCGGTCTGCCGACAGCAGGGCCATCTGCACGTTTTCCACCACGGTCAGCGAGGCAAAGGTTTCGGCAATCTGAAAGGTGCGGCTCACGCCGAGTCGCCAGATCTCGCGCGGCGTTTTGCCGATCAGCTCATGGCCGTCCAGCAAGATAGAGCCGCTATCAGCGCGCAGTTGCCCGTTGACCATGTTGAAGGTGGTGGACTTACCGGCGCCGTTGGGCCCGATCAGTGCCAGCAGCTCGCCGGGGGCCAACTCAAAATGAACGCCATCGACCGCGCGCACGCCACCAAACGATTTGCCCAGGCCGGAAACTTTGAGCAGGCTCATGATTGCGCCTCCCGAACAGCTGCGCTCTGGCGCTTATTGATGAGTTGCCGCGCAAAGCCGGCAATGCCCTGCGGAAACAGCAGCACCAGCAGCAAGATGATGGCGCCCAACATGGCGCGCCAGTAGTCGGTGTTGCGCGCCACCGTGTCGTGCAGCCAGGTGAAGGTGAGCGCACCCACCACCGGGCCGACCAGGGTTTGCAGACCGCCCAGCAAAACCATCACCAGACCGTCAATCGACTTGCCCACGTGCAGGCTCTCCGGCGAGATGCTGCCTTTAGAAAAAGCGTAGAGCGCACCGGCCAGCCCGGCAAAAGTGCCGGCCAGCACAAAAGCCACCCATTGCAGGCGCTTGACGTTCATGCCGATGGCGTCAGCGCGCAGCACCGAGTCGCGGCCGGCGCGCAGGGCATAGCCGAAGGGCGAATACAAAATGCGATGCAACAGCAAGATGCCACCGGCCACCAGGGCCAGCGTCAGGTAGTAGTAGTTGCGTTTGTCTGACAGCCACTGGGCCGGCCAGACCCCGGTCAGCCCGTTGCTGCCACCGGTGAACGCATCCCACTGGTAGCAAATAGCCCAGGTGATTTGTGCAAAGGCCAGTGTCAGCATGGCCAGGTAAACACCCGAGAGCCGCACGCAAAACCAGCCATACAAAAAGGCACCAAAACCCGCTGCCACCGGCGCGACCATCAGGGCCATTTCCATGGGCAGTTGCAGGCTGCGCACCAGCAGTGCCGCAGCGTAAGCACCCAGCCCGAAATAAGCCGCGTGACCAAAGGAGTGCATGCCGGCCGGCCCCATGATGAAGTGCAGGCTGGCTGCAAACAAGGCGGCGATCAGCAGGTCAATCATCAGCACAGTGACATAGGGTGACTGCACCGCCAGCAGTGGCAACAGCACCAGCAGCGCCAGCACGGCCCAGCGCGCATAGCCCGCCACCCGGCCCGGGGCGCGCAGCGGTTGCTCTGCCGCGCTTGCATGGCGGCTCGGCGACTGTGGCCGGCCGAACAGACCCCAGGGCCTGGCCACCAGCACCACCGCCATCACCACAAACTCAACGACCAGCGTGAGCTTGGAAAACGAAATGCTGACGCCGGCGATCTCGACCAGCCCCAACCAGATGCAGATGGCCTTGAGCTCGGCGATCAGCAGCGCCGCCACATAAGCGCCCGGAATCGAACCCATGCCGCCCACCACCACCACCACGAAGGCCGCGCCGATGATGTTCAGGTCCATCTCCAGGTTGGCCGGCTCGCGCGGCAACTGCAAGGCGCCGCCCAGGCCGGCCAGAAAGGCACCGAGGGCAAACACCGCCGTGAACAGCCAGGCCTGGTTGACGCCCAGCGCGCTGACCATGTCACGGTCTTGCGTGGCGGCGCGCACCAGCGTGCCCCAGCGCGTTTTGGTCAGCAGCAGCCACAGCAGACCCAGCACCACCGGACCCGCCACAATCAAAAACAAGTCATAGGAGGGGAACTGCCGCCCCAGAATCGACACCGAGCCGGTGAGTCCGGGCGCGCGGGGCCCGAGCAACTCTTCGGGGCCCCAGAACCACAGCACGCCGTCCTTGATGACCAGGCCGAGGGCAAAAGTGGCGAGCAACTGAAACAACTCAGGCGCGCGGTAAATGCGGCGCAGCAGCAGCACCTCGACCAAAGCGCCCAAGGCGGCCACAGCCAGCGCAGCCAGCAGCAGCGAAGGCCAAAAACCAATGCTGGCACCCAAGTTGGCCACCAGCGAATAGGCAACGTAAATGCCGACCATGAAAAACGAACCATGGGCGAAATTGACAATGCGGGTGACGCCAAAAATAAGCGACAAGCCGGCAGCCACCAGAAACAGTGACGATGCGCCGGCCAGGCCGTTGAGCAGTTGGACGACAAAGCCGGAAAAGCTCATGACAAACCTTGCAACCTAGGGTTGAAAACGGGGGGGCCAGACTGCGTCCGGCCCCCGTTCAAAAGCAAATTGATCAATCCGCAGGACGCATCTTCTTGACTTCAGCATCGCTAGGCTGGAACTTGGCGCCATCGAGGTAGCGGTAGTCCACCATCACGCCCTTGCCGTTGTCGTTTTTAGTGCGGCCGACATAGACACCCATGGTGGATTGGTTGTCCTGCGCACGGTAAACAGCAGGGCCAAACGGCGTCATGACGCTCAGGCCCTTGAAGGCGGCGATCATCTTTTCAGTCTCAGTGGACTTGGCTTTTTTCATGCCCTCTGCCAGCGACTTGATGGCGCTGTAACCCACCACCGAGCCCAGGCGCGGATAGTCTTTGTACTTGGCGTTGTAGGCGTTGTAAAAAGCCTTGTGCTCAGGTGTTTGAATACCGTACCAGGGGTAGCCGGTGACAACCCAGCCGTTGGGTGTTTCTTCTTTGAGCGGGTCCAGGTACTCGGGCTCGCCGGTCAGCAGGCTGACCACTTCACGGCCCTTGAAGAGGCCTCGCGTGTTGCCTTCGCGCACGAACTTGGCCAAGTCAGCGCCGAACAAGACATTGAAAATGGCGTCGGGCTTGGCGTCGGCCATGGCCTGCACCACGCTGCCTGAATCCACCTTGCCCAGCGGCGGCGCCTGCTCGGCCACAAACTCGACATCCGGCTGAGCGGCCTTGAGCAACTCCTTGAAGCTGGCGGCGGCCGACTGGCCGTATTCGTAGTTGGGGTACACGATGGCCCAGCGCTTTTTCTTCATCGCGACGGCATCAGGCACCAGCATGGCGACCTGCATGTAGGTCGAGGTGCGCAGGCGGTAGGTGTAGCGGTTGCCGTTTTGCCAGACGATCTTGTCAGTCAGCGGCTCAGAGGCCAGAAAGAAAATTTTCTTTTGCTTGGCAAAGTCAGTCAGCGCCAGGCCGATGTGCGACAGGAAGGAGCCTGTCAGGACATCGACTTTTTCACGCGAGAACAGCTCTTCAGCGGCACGCACAGCTTCGCCCGGGTTGGCGTTGTCGTCACGGATGATCAGCTCCAGCTTTTTGCCGTTGACTCCACCTGCGGCATTGATCTCTTCAATCGCCAGGTCCATGCCTTTTTTGTAGGGCTCGAGAAAAGCGGGCTGGGCTTTGTAGCTGTTGATCTCACCGATCTTGATGACGCCTTGCGCATGCGCAAACGGTGCCATCAGGCTGACAAGGGCTGTCGCGCCGATGAGTTTTTTCAGTTGAATCTTCATGTGTACTCCTGCTGGTTGTGGATTAAAAAAATGGGGGCTGCGTACTTAGCGCAGACCGTCCTTGCCCTGAATTTCGTGGACCTGCAAGCCGCCCACGCGCGGCAATGGGCGTCCGCTGTCAGTCACGACAACGGCCACCACAATTTCATTGGCGCGCGGCGCATCGGCCACGCGTGCCTCCATCGCGTCAAAGTGACTGCGCACAAAAGCGGCGTCCTTGTGGCCCAGCGGCACGTCAATGGCCGTGCCCAGGCCACCGCGTTTTTTGCTTGAAGGCACCAGCGCCGCACCCTTTTCAACCGCGATGCGCAAAGGTGCGCCCAGCTTGGGGTGCAGGATGGCAGCGGCATGCTCGAGCTCACCGGCCTCACCGACGATGGCGGCCTTGCCGTAGCTGTGCGCCTGGCCGGGCTCAATGCCCAGGGCCTCGACGCAGCGCTGACCCAGCAGGGCGCCCAGCTCCTCGCCAATGGCAATGAGCGCATCGAGGTTCTCGGTGTACTGCCCGGCAAAAGGGTTTTCAATGACGGCCATGGCCAGCGCCTTGCGTGCAGGCGGGGAAACACTGCGGCCCATTTCGATGCGTGTTTCGTCAACCTGGACGATGATTTTGCGGATGTTGGCTGGCATGAAGGACTCCTTGATTCTGCTGAGGGGGTGCGGGGACCAAGCTGCGCTTTTCAGCGCAAGCCGTCCCACAGGCTGATGGCGCTGGCAGCAAGTCCGGCCATGCGCGCATGCACGCGTGGCCCGGTGCTCATGGCCAGAATAAAAACGATTTCGTCGGCCAGTGGCGCGCCGGGCACGCGCACCTCAATGGCGTCAAAGTGGCTGCGCACATAGCTGGCGTTGATGTGCGTGAGCGGCACATCGAGTGTGGTGCCGGGGGCACCGACTTTTTTGGTGGAGGACACAATGGCCAGCGCATTGCCGGGCTGGCCGGTCTTGGCCTCGCCCTGGCCCTGGGCATAAGCCTGACGGTCACCTTTCCAGCCGAGCAACTCGCGCATGGCGTAGCCGCCGGGTACATGCCACATGGCGCCGTGTTCCTGCTCGCCGGCCGAACCCACAATGGCGCCTTTGCCGTAGCCTTCAATGCTTTGCGCCGGCACGCCCATGGCAGCGCGCAGGCGCTCGGCCATGTCAATGCCCAGCGGCTGCAGCGCGTTCATCATGGGCAGCAGGTCGGGCTCATAGCGGCCGGCAAATGGATTGGTCAGCACCACTCCGATGGCGCCACGCAGCAAAGGCGTGGCAGCGACCGGGCCGAATTCGTGGTGGATTTGCTCCACGTGCGTGAAGATGCGTCGGATGTCAATCATGTGGGGGTATCAGGTTAAAGGGTTACGCAGGGACCAGGCCATGCTGTTCAAGCTGGGTGGCTTGCAACGCCTCCGATGGCGCATTCTCGCTGGTTTGCAGCGCCTGTTGTTGACAAACCAGCAGCGCCGAGTCAATAAGGCCCTCGCTTTGCAGGGCCCGGGCTGTGGCCAGCCCGGCCTGCAAAGCTTGCAGCACCAGGGCCGGTGCCAGCGGCGGCACGCCGGTGGTGACGAGCCGCTGCCCCAGATCGCTGTCGTCTTTGAGTGACGCGGCCGGTGCGCGCTGCACGCGCGCGTCGTTCACATTGACCGCATTGGCTATCACCGTGGCCGCGGCATCGGCCTGCGCCGCGGTGCGCGCCAGCACGGTCACGCTGTCGGCAATGCCCATTGAAAAACTACGGCCCCGCCAGCCGCTGGTGGCCACGCCGCGCACCGGCATGGCGGCCTCCACGCTGAACTGTCCGTCGAGCAGGAGCTGGTCTTCCAGTTGCGCCGCGTCCAGCCGGGCGATGTCTGCATACAGCCCCACCTTGAGAGATTGCCCGGGCGACAAGTGCATGGCAATGTCACCGCCGTTGTTCACCCAGGCCCGCGCAATGCCGGGGCGCTGGTAACAGGCAATGATCTCCTGC
>JAIPDA010000077.1 GCA_021737905.1 Rhodoferax sp. | reverse complement strand
GCTGACAAAAAACAAAAGCATTGGCAGTCGGTGGCGGTGTCCGCTTGCGAGCAATGCGGCGGCAACCGCGTGCCCGCCGTGGCGCCGGTGCAAGACCTCGCCGCCTGGCTCAAGTCCTTGCCACCTATCGATCCGCAAGCTCCAGCACTGCGCTGCCTGCTGTCGCTGGCCGATGGCAGCATGCCCCTTGCGCAGGCTTTGGCCCGCCTGAACCCGTCAGCGCCGGTCTGCTTTTTAAGCGGCCCCGAAGGCGGGCTGAGTCCGGCCGAAGAAGCGCTGGCCACATCCCATGGTTTTGTGCCTGTTACCCTTGGCGCACGCGTGCTGCGCTCAGAAACTGCCGCCCTGGCAGCGCTGCTGCTGGCTGTGCAGCTTTGAAACATAACAAATGAATAAAAATCTCTGGCTCCTCACGCTCTGCCAAGGGCTGTTCTTCACCAACAACGTGACCTTCATCGCCATCAACGGCCTGGTGGGTTTGAGCCTGGCGCCGCTGGGCTGGATGGCCACCTTGCCGGTGATGGGCTATGTGGTGGGCGGTGCGCTTTCGACCGGGCTGGTGGCGCGCACCCAACAACGCTACGGTCGCAAAAGCTCTTTCCAACTCGGGCTGCTGGTGGCCTTGGGTTCGGCCCTGCTGTGCGCCTGGGCCGCCTACAGCAGCCAGTTCTGGCTGCTGGTGGCCGCCACGCTGGTGGCCGGTTACTACTTCGCTAACGCGCAGTTGTACCGCTTTGCGGCCGCAGAGCTGGCTGCGCCTGCCTTCAAAGAAAAAGCTGTCTCGCTGGTGATGGCCGGCGGCCTGCTGGGTGCGGTTGCCGGGCCCAACCTGGCCGCCGCCACGCGCAGTCTGACCGCCGTGCCTTTTGCCGGCGCCTACCTGGCATTGGCCGGTGTGGCCCTGCTGGCCATGCTGCTGCTGGCCGCCATTGAATTTCCGCCGGCCCCGCCCAAAGGGCCGGCCAGTGCGGGCGGCCGTCCTTTGAGCGTGATCATGCGTCAGCCGGTTTTCATCGTGGCGGCCTCGGCCGGCGCGCTCGGTTACGGCGTGATGAACCTCTTGATGGCCGCCACACCGATCGCCATGCAGGTCTGCGGCCTGCCATTTTCAGACACGGCGCTGGTGTTGGAGTGGCATGTGATCGGCATGTTTGCGCCCGGCTTTTTCACCGGGCACTTGATCAAGAAATTCGGCACCCTGCCCATCATGGCCGCCGGCCTGGCGCTGAACGTGGCCTGCGTGCTGATCGCGCTGTCGGGTGTTCAACTGCACCAGTTTGTGGCCGCGCTGTTTTTGCTGGGCGTGGGCTGGAACTTTCTGTTCACCGCCAGCACCACCTTGGCGCTGGGCACCTACCGGCCCGAAGAAAAAGACAAGGCGCAGGGCGCACTGAATTTTTGCGTCTTTGCCGTACTGGCGCTGTCGTCACTGGCTTCGGGCGTGCTGGTGACCACGCAGGGCTGGACACTGCTGAACCTGGGCTCGCTGCTGCCGCTGGGCATGATCGGTGTGGCATTGGGCTGGCTGGCCTGGAAGCAACGGCAGCCGGCGCTGGCCTAAGTAGTCAGCCACCGTTCAGAAGCGGGCGTGCAGCCAGGTCTTGGGCGCCGGAAGCAAGGGCGCCGCCCCGGTTGGCGCCTCATTGAAAATCTCGTGGTAAAGCGACTCGAATACTTGTGCGCTCAAGATGCCCGGCTGGACCTGCGCCGATGCGCCGGCCACCGCAGCAAAAGCGCGGCTGCCGGCGGGATTGACCAGATGGTCGTCGCCCGCGTAAAGCAGCAAGGTCGGCACATGCCAGTGGGCAGCGGCCGCCACCGTCGCCGGGCCGGCCGTGGCAATGAAGCGCGCCAGCCGCGCTGAGATTTTCGGATGCACCAGCGGATCGGCCCGGTAGGCGGCCACGACCGCCGGGTCGTGTGACAAAAACCGCGGGTCCAGCCCGTTGTTGACGCGCAAGTTAGGCGCAATGGCCGGCAAGGTGGCGACCAGCACTTTTTGCAAAGCACTCAGGCCCGGATCCAGCGCCGGCGAGGACATGACCAAGGCATCAACGGGGCGCAACTGCAAGCTGACAAAGCGGCCGGCGACCAGGCCGCCCAGGCTGTGGCCGAGCAAGATCAGGGGCAAGCCTGGCTGACCACGCTGCTGCTGCGTGCTTCGGGTCGCATCGATCACGACGGCGAGGTCGTCAAGCAAGGCGGTGTCGTGCGGTAGGCCGCCGCGCGCACCGCCAGACAAACCATGGCCGCGCTGGTCATAGGCGCGCACGGCAAAGCCCCAGTCGTGAAGTTCAGCGGCCAGTGGGGCGTAGCGCCCGGCGTGTTCACCCAAGCCGTGTACCAGCAAGACTTGTGCGCGCGGCGCGCCCGCTGGCACCGGCCAGTCATGCAGCATCAAGGCCTGGCCGTCAGCCGCGGCCAAAGGGCTCAGAGTCGCTGGCGCCAAGCTCATCAGCCGGGCATCTGCGCCATCACGTGCGCCACCGCTGCCGTGAGTTTTTTGGCGTAAGGCACGTGCAAAAACTCATTCGGTCCGTGTGCATTGCTTTTGGGGCCGAGCACACCGCACACCATCATCTGCGCTTTCGGAAAACCCTGACTGAGCATGTTCATCAGCGGAATGGTGCCGCCCTGCCCGATGGTGCCGCAACCCGCGCCAAAGAAAGCCTGCGAGGCACCGTCGAGCGCCTTGTCAAACCAGGGCGTGGAAGCGGGCGCATTCCAGCCGGTGGCGCCGCCACCCTGAAAAGTCACCTTGGCCTGGTAGGGCGCGTTGTCTTCGAGCAGGGTCTTGAGCTCCTGCACCGCCTGCGCGGCGTCAATCAGCGGCGGCAACCGCAGCGAGAGCTTGAAGGCGGTGTAGGGTCGCAGCACATTGCCGGCGTCCTTCAGGGCCGGAAAGCCCTCTGCGCCGGTCACGCTGAGCGTGGGCCGCCAGGTGCGCTGCAGCAGGGCCTCCACGGGGTCGGTGGTGGTGGGCAGCGTGAAGCTGGTTGCGCCGCCGCAGTCGTAGTGCGCCCAGGGAAAACGCTTGTAAATTTCGTCGCCCAGAATGGCTGCCGTCGCATGCGCCTGCGCCAGCCGGTCGGCCGGCACCTCGCAATGAAAACTGGCCGGCAGCAAACGGCCGGTGGCACTGTCTTCCAGCCGGTCCAGCACCTGACGCATGATGCGAAAGCTCGACGGCACCAGCCCGCTTGCATCGCCCGAATGAATGCCTTCGGTCAGCACCTCGACTTTGAGCGTGCCCGCCACCATGCCGCGCAGGCTGGTGGTGAGCCAGAGCTGGTCGTAGTTGCCGGCGCCCGAGTCCAGGCAGATCACCAGGCCCACATCGCCCAGCCGGCTGCGCAGTGCATCCACATACGGCAGCAAATCGTAAGAGCCGCTTTCTTCGCAGGTCTCGATCAGCCCGACAATGCGCGGGTGCGCCACTTGCTGGCTTTTCAGCGCCTGAATGGCGGCGATGCTGGCGTAGGCTGCGTAGCCGTCGTCAGCGCCGCCGCGGCCGTAGAGCTTGCCGTCCTGGTAGCTTGGCGTCCACGGGCCCAGGTCGGCGCGCCAGCCGCTGAACTCGGGTTGCTTGTCCAGATGGCCATACATCAGCACCGTTTGCGGTGTCTGGCCCGGCACGGCGGCACGGGTGGCCGGCACTTCAAAAAACAGCACTGGCGTGCGGCCGGGCAAACGCACCACTTCCAGTGTCAGGCCTTCGACTTTTTGCGCTTCGATCCAGCTGGCGGCGTTGCGCACCACCGTGTCGATAAAGCCATGCTGCGCCCAGTCGCTGTCAAAGCCCGGCGACTTGGCCGGAATGGCGATGTACTCGCTGATCTGGCGCACGATGTCGCCGTCCCACTGGGCGCTGACCTGGTCCAGCGCAATGCCGGCGTTCAGAACAGAAGATGGCAAACGTGCAGTCATAAAAAGCTCCTGACAAAAACAAACCAGATACTGTCACTCTAACGGGAATCGGCCGGACCTGGCGCGCTCTGACATTCCCAGAACACCCGCGCCTTGCAGCTGCGGCAAATCTCGGGGTCGAGCTTGGTGAAGATGGTGGCAATCGCCGTGCGCTTGTCGGGGAACTGGTGCTCGGGCCCAAGAAGTCGCGTAAAGCCGGTGGTGGCCCATAGGCGGATCACCTCAGGGCGCGGCCGGTGAAAGTAAAGGTCGCCGCCCATGGCGCGTCGGGCGTTGAGCTCGGCCTCCCACAGTTCTGCGCCGGCCAGGTCAATGAAGTTCATGCTTTTACCCATCACCAGCAAATGCTTTTGCGGCTGGGGTGCGTGGCGCAGGTCGTGCAGCGTGTCGGCCACGTGCTGGGTGGCACCAAAGTAGACCTCACCTTCCATGCGCAAAAGTTTGAGTTGCGGGCACTCAGGCAATGCCTGGCCTGGCGCACTGGCGGCCGGCTCGGGCCTTGCCGCCTCATCGATCACCACAAACTGCCGGTCGGCACGCGTGCTGTCAAAACCCATGGTGCGCATGGCCGGGTGCGCGGTGCGGTACAAAAAGGACATCAGCGACAGCAGGGTGCCCAGCAAAATGGCCATCTCCAGGCGGATGGTCACGGTGGCTATGGTGGTGGCCAGCGCCACGCCGAATTCGGTGCGGTCCAGCCGCAGCAGCTGCCGCCAGCGCGGCGCGTCCAGGAGCGAGACCGCCACCAGCAGCAGCAGGGCCGCGAGCGCCGCCATCGGAATTTGCGCCAGCAAGGGCGCACTCAGCGCCACCAGTGCCACCAGCAACAGCGCCGAGAACACCGCCGCCAGCGGCGTGCGCGCGCCGGCCTGCAGGTTGGGCATGGAGCGGTTCATCGAGCCGCAGGACACATACGACGAGAAGAAGCCGCCAACCATGTTGGACAGGCCCTGACCCCGGAACTCGCGGTTGGTGTCAATGCGCTGCCCCGACCTGGCCGCCACCGCCTTGGCGATCGAGATCGCCTGGCCGAGCGCCACAATGGTCAGCGCAAATGCCAGCCCCAGCAACTCGGGCACCTGGGCCCAGCTGACTTGCGGCAGCACCAGCTTGGGCCAGGGCACGGCAATGCTGCCCACCGTGCGCAAGCCCTGCATCGTTTCGACGGGCAAGACCTGCGGCATCAGGTAGGTGCCGGCCAGCGTGGCGCCGGCCAGCCCCGCCAGCATGTACGGCCAGTGCGGGCGCCAGCGCCTGAGTGCCACCGCCACCACCAGCGTGACGGCCGCTACCGCCAGTGCCACCGGCTGGACTGCGCCAAGTTGGCTGGCCACATGGCGCAGCAAGGCCGCCGAACCCGGCTGCGTGGGTGCGGTCAGCCCGAGCAGGTCCGGCAGCGCATGCACGGCGATCAGCACCGCCGCGCCCGATGTAAACCCAAACAGCGCGGCCGGCGAGATGAAGTTGGCCAGTGAGCCCAGGCGCAACGCGCCTATCAGCCACTGCATGACGCCCACCATCACAGTGACCACCAGCGCCATCTGGATATAGGCCGGACTGAAGGCCAGCGCCATCGGTGAGAGCATGGCAAACAAGGCCAGTGAATTCGCATTGGTCGGGCCCGACATGACATGCCAGCTCGAACCAAACAAGGCCGCGATGATGCAGGGAACCACGGCCGTGTACAACCCGTACTCCGGCGGCAGGCCGGCCATGGTGGCAAAGGCAATGCCTTGCGGCAACACCAGCACGGCGCCCAGCAGTCCGGCCAGCACATCGGCGCGCAGGGTGCCAGCGGACACCGTGCGAACCCAGTTGCCAAACAGGCGCTCGGCCAGCCGCAGGGGCCAGGAAGTCTGTTTCGGACTGTTTGCAATCACCTTTTTGTCTCCTGCTTTGGGGGGTTCAGCCCAGGCCCGGCCAGCGCAGCAACAGGCCGGCCAGCGCGCACACGCCGATCACGCGCATCACACTCCACTGCAGCCGCCACAGGGCCAGCACCGCCAGCACCGCCAGCACCAGCGCCAGCAGGTCAGGCGGCTGCAACCAGGGCATTTTCGGGTGAACCGGTGTGGCAGGAAAAGCCACCGCTATCCAGAAAAACAGCGCCAGGTTAGTGATCACACCAACCACCGCCGCTGTCACCGCCGCCATTGGTGCAGTCAGTCGTAAATTGCCGCGCGTTGACTCGACCCAGGGCCCGCCCGCCAGAATAAAAATGAAAGACGGCAAAAACGTGAACCAGGTCGCCACGCAGGCGGCCAGTGCAGCGCCCAGAAACAGCGCCTCCGGCCCGGCCACCTGTTTGACCCAGCCGCCGGCAAAACCGACAAAAGCCACCACCATGATGAGCGGGCCGGGGGTGCTTTCACCCAAGGCGAGGCCGTCCATCATTTGCCCGGTGCTGAGCCACTGGTAATGCTCAACCGCCGCCTGATTGACATAGGGCAGAACGGCATAGGCGCCGCCAAAGGTCAGCAGCGCGGCTTTGGTGAAGAACCAGCCCATCTGCGTCAGCGTGTGTTGCCAGCCTTGGCTGAGCCAGAGCACCGCCATCGGCAGCGCCCACAACAGCGCGCCGGCCGACAGCACCCGCAGCAGGCGCGAGCGCTTGAAGCGCGCATGCTCGGGCGAAGGCGTGTTGTCGTCAATCAAGGCCCCGCTGCGACCGCCTTCGGACAACGGCAAGTGGCCGCCGCCGCCGCTACCGCCCAAAGCCTCCGGCGCGAACCGCGCCAGCAGAGCGCCCGTGAGCAGCGCCGCCAGCACCACCGCCGGAAAAGGCATGCTAAATACGGCAATCGCCAGAAAGCTGAGCACCGCAATGGCCCAGGGCACCGGCAACTGCCGGGGAGGGCCCAGCGACTTGCTGCCTATGCGGTGCAGCGCGTGCAACACGATGGCCGCCACCGCCGGCTTGATGCCGTAGAACAATGCGGCCACCAGCGGCTGCGTGCCCCAAGCCATGTAGACCCAGCTCAGAGCGATCAGCATCAGCAGCGAAGGCAGCACAAACAGCACGCCGGCCGCAATGCCACCCCGCGTCTTGTGCATCAGCCAGCCCAGGTAAGTGGCCAGTTGTTGCGCCTCAGGTCCGGGCAAGAGCATGCAAAAGTTGAGCGCGTGCAAAAAGCGTTTTTCAGACACCCAGCCGCGCCGCTCCACCAGTTCGCGGTGCATGATGGCGATCTGTCCGGCCGGCCCGCCAAAACTGATGAATCCCAGCTTGAACCAAAAGCGCAAGGCCTCCCGAAATGGCACCGCGAACTCTGTCTGAGCCGGTGCGGCCGGGTTCATCCGCGCTGCACCTTGAAAACAGCGCGGCTGGCGCGCACGTTAGGCCAGAGACGAATTTCCTGGCCGTCTTGCAAGCCGAATTCATCCAAAATACGGAGTTGATTTTTCAGCGCCAGGGCCCTGAAGTCCTGCAAGGTACCAACGCGGATATTGGGCGTGTCATACCACTGGTAGGGCAACACCTTGGTCACCGGCATGCGCCCGCGCAGCACGGCCAGACGGTTGGGCCAATGGCCGAAGTTGGGAAAGGCGACGATACCCAGGCGGCCCACGCGGGCGGTTTCGCGCAGCATCACCTCGGCGTTGCGCAGGTGTTGCAAGGTGTCGATCTGCAAGACCACGTCAAACGAGCTGTCGCCGAACATGCTCAAACCGTCTTCGAGGTTGAGCTGGATCACGTTGACGCCGCGCGCCACGCAGGCTTGCACATTGGTGTCATTGAGCTCAACACCATAGCCCGAGCAGCCGCGCTCGCGAATCAGGTGCGCCAGCAACTCGCCGGTGCCGCAACCCAGGTCCAGCACACGCGCGCCCTGCGGCACCAGGCGGGCGATAGACAAGAGGTCGGGGGAGGCCTCCTTGAGCACGGGGCGCGATAAGTTGTGCGCGGCGTTCATGCGGCCACCTTGCTGTTGAAGTAGGTGCGCACCACGCTCAAGTAGCGCGGATCCTCGAGCAAAAATGCGTCATGGCCGTGCGGCGCGTCGATCTCCGCGTAGCTCACGTCGCGCTGGTTGTCGAGCAGGGCCTTGACGATCTCGCGGCTGCGCGCGGGTGCAAAGCGCCAGTCGGTGGTGAAGCTGACCAGCAGGAACTTGGCGCTGGCCTTGGCCAAGGCCTGGCTCAAGTTGCCGCCATAGGTGCCGGCCGGATCAAAGTAATCCAGCGCGCGGGTGATCAGCAGGTAAGTGTTGGCGTCAAAGTACTCGCTGAACTTGTCGCCCTGGTAGCGCAAGTAACTCTCAATCTGAAACTCCACGTCCTGCGTCGAATACAAATACGCCCGTGCAGAGGAGTTTTCTCCACCAACAGGGGCCGCGGAACCGGCTTCGCCGGGCCGCAGGCGCAGCGCCCCCCCGGGGGGCAGCGCAGTACGCGAAGCGACAAGCGTGGGGGCGACAGGCTTAGGGGCTAGTTCCCTGCCGAATTTTTCGTTCATCACATCGTCACTGAGGTAAGTGATGTGGCCGATCATGCGGGCGATGCGCAGACCACGCCGTGGCAGCACGCCGTGGCGGTAGAAATGCCCGCCGTGAAAGTCGGGGTCGGTGGTGATCGCTCGGCGCGCTACCTCGTTGAAAGCAATGTTTTCAGCGTTCAGGTTGGGTGCGCTGGCGACCACCACCGCGTGCCGCACGCGGTCGGGGTATTGCAGCGTCCAGGCCAGCGCCTGCATGCCGCCCAGGCTGCCGCCCATCACCGCGGCCAAGGTTTTAATGCCCAGGGCATCGAGTAACCTTGCCTGCGCATCGACCCAGTCTTCGACCGTGACCACCGGAAAGTCGGCGCCATAAATTTGCTGCGTGTCCGGGTTGATCTGCATCGGTCCAGTCGAGCCGAAGCAGGAGCCTAAATTGTTCACCCCGATCACAAAAAAACGGTCGGTGTCGACCGGCTTGCCAGGTCCGATCATGGTGTCCCACCAGCCTTCCGACTTGGGTTGGACTGCGCCTGTTGCGTCAAGGTAAACGCCGGCCACATGGTGTGAGGCGTTGAGCGCGTGGCAAATCAGCACGGCATTAGATTTATCTGCGTTGAGCGTGCCGTAGGTTTCGTAGCTCAGGTCGTAAGCGCGCACCGAGGCGCCGCTTCGCAGGGGCAGCGCAGCTTCAAAATGCATGCTCAGCGGTGTGGCGACAAGGGTCAAAAAATCACCTGCATAAAAACAAAAACCCGGCCTCGCTAAAGCGATTCCGGGTTCATGGGCTTCGTCTTTAGCAGTACTTTTTAAGCGCCCGCAAGCTGTGCAAATCGGCGCTGCACAGCAGTATATCGCCCCTGTTGTAGCGCCCGTCTGGCTTGGCGGCTGCTCAAAAAGGCGACCAAACAGCCAACACCGCCAGCACGGCAAAAATCAGCGCCGACACGCGGTGCACCACCGTCAGCGGCAACAAGCGCGTAACGCGCTCACCCAACCAGACCACAGGTGCATTGGCCAGCATCATGCCGAAGGTGGTGCCGGCCACCACCGCCAGGTAAGCGTCAAATCGCGCAGCCAGCATGACCGTGGCGATCTGCGTCTTGTCGCCCATTTCGGCCAGAAAAAACATCAGCACCGTGGTGGCAAAAACACCCCAGCGCGGTGGCTGCGCGTCGCCGTCGTCCTCCAGCTTGTCGGGCACCAGCATCCAGACGGCCATAGCCAGAAAGGAGGCGGCCAGGATCCAGCGCAACACCCCGGCACTGAGCTGGGTGGTGACCCAGGCTCCGACCGCGCCGGCCAAGGCATGGTTGGCCACAGTGGCCACCAGAATGCCAAA
>JAIPDA010000076.1 GCA_021737905.1 Rhodoferax sp. | reverse complement strand
CGTCCGCAGCGACGGCAAAGAGCGCAATCGCGCAGGCAGTAGGTTCATTTCGCATTCATCATTAAACTGAAACAAAAAACAGATGACTGAAGAGCCGATGTCAGAGCCTGCGGGTTCTTTGCGGCCTTTCATTTTGAGCCACACCCCAGTAAAGAGAGCCGCCATGTTTGCAGAACCTTCCGCCAAAACCCAAGACCTGCTCACGCGCATGAACGCGTTTTTTGACGAGCACATTTACCCCAACGAGGCGACTTACCACGCCGAGCTCGATGCACTGCGCCGCCAGGGCAACCCCTGGCAAACGCTGACGCTGATTGAAGCGCTCAAGCTCAAGGCACGGGCCGCCGGTTTGTGGAACCTGTTTTTGCCGCACGCCTACAAGGGCCAGGGCGGCATCTCCAACCTGGACTACGCGCCGCTGTGCGAACTGATGGGCCGCGTCATGTGGTCCGGCGAGGTGTTCAACTGCTCTGCGCCCGACACCGGCAACATGGAAACTTTTGAGCGTTACGGGACGGCCGCGCAAAAAGAGCAATGGCTGGAGCCCCTGCTCGACGGGCAGATCCGCTCGGCCTTCCTGATGACCGAGCCCGCCGTGGCCTCCTCGGATGCCACCAACATCCAGTGCAGTATCAGGCGCGAAGGCGACGAATACGTCATCAATGGCCGCAAGTGGTACAGCTCGGGCGCGGGCTCGCCGCGCTGCAAGATTTTCATCGTGATGGGCAAGACCGACCCCGACGCTGCACGCCACGCCCAGCAGTCGATGGTGCTGGTGCCGCGCGACACACCCGGCGTCAGCGTGCTGCGGCCGCTGTCCGTGTTTGCTTATGACGACGCACCGCACGGCCACATGGAGGTGGTGCTGGAGAACGTGCGCGTGCCAGTGGGCAACATCCTGCTGGGCGAGGGACGCGGTTTTGAAATCGCCCAGGGTCGCCTGGGTCCCGGACGCATTCACCACTGCATGCGTTCCATCGGCGCAGCGGAACGCGCGCTTGAAATGATGATTGACCGGCTGCAAACGCGCATCGCTTTTGGCGGCCCGATTTCGGGCCAGTCGGTCTGGCACGAGCGCATTGCCAACTCGCGCTGCATGATTGACCAGGCGCGCTTGCTCACTTTGAATGCCGCGCACAAGATGGACACTGTCGGTAACAAGGAAGCACGCTCAGAAATCGCCATGATCAAGGTGGTCGCGCCCAATGTGTCGTGCCAGGTGGTGGACTGGGCGATTCAGGCGCATGGCGCCGCCGGCGTCAGCCAGGACTTTTCGCTGGCCGAAGCCTACGCGCACCAGCGCACCGTGCGTTTGGTGGACGGCCCGGACGAAGTGCATCGCACAACGATTGCCAAAATCGAGCTGGCCAAGCGCGCGGCTTTGCGCGCCACCGCCACCTGAGCCGCACAGCCGCCCATCAGTCCCGCATCAGGGCTTCAATCTCGTCGGCGTCCACCGGCACGCCGCGGGTGAGCAACTCGCATCCCTTGGCGGTGACCAGTGCATCGTCTTCGATGCGGATGCCGATGTTCCAGAACTCTTTGGGCACGCCTTTGGCAGGCCGCACATAAATGCCGGGCTCGATGGTCAGCACCATGCCAGCGCGCAGGATGCGCGAGGGCTTGCGCATCACCTGCAGGCCCAGCGCATCGGTTTGCAGTGTGGCTTTGCTGCGGGGCTCGGTGTAGTCGCCGCAGTCGTGCACGTCCATGCCCATCCAGTGGCCGGTGCGGTGCATGTAGAACTGGCGGTAAGCGCCGGATTCAAGAACGTCGTCCACCTTGCCGTGCTTGGCCTTGGGCAGCAGGCCGGTGTCCAGCATGCCCTGGATCAGCACGCGGGTGGCCGCATCATGCGGGTCGGTGAAGCGCTTGCCGGGCCGGGTGACGGCAATCGCCGCTTTTTGCGCGGCCAGCACGATGTCATACAAAGTGCGCTGCGCCGGGGTGAACTTGCCGTTGGCCGGAAAAGTGCGGGTGATGTCGCTGGCATAGCCGTCGAGTTCGCAGCCGGCGTCAATCAGGCACAAATCGCCGTCCTTGAGCTCTGCATCGCCGGCGCGGTAATGCAGCACGCAGGCATTGGCGCCGGCCGCCACGATGCTGCCGTAGGCCGGGAACTGCGAGCCGTGGCGACGGAACTCGTGCAGCAGCTCGGCCTCCAGGTGGTATTCGCGCAGACCGCCCTTGACACCGTCGCGCAGCAGGGCTGCAGAGGTTTGCATGGCGCGCACATGGGCACCGGCAGAAATCTTGCCGGCACGCCGCAAGATGGCGACTTCATGGCTGTCTTTGACAAGCCGCATCTCGTCGAGCACCTTGCACAGGTCATGCTGGCTGCCCGGGCATTCGGCGCCAAAGCGCACGCGGGCCCGCACCTGGTTGAGCCAGCCGTCCACCTGCGTCTCCAGCCCCTTGTGCGTGGCAAACGGAAACCACACCGCGGGCTGGTTGGTCAGCAGTTGCGGCATGGTTTTTTCAAGTGCTTCCACGCTGAACGCCTGGCTCACACCCAGAGCGGCCGGCGCGGCCTTGGGGCCCAGCCGGATGCCGTCCCAGATTTCACGCTCCAAGTCCTTGGGCCGGCAAAACAGCGTGCTCTTGCCTGAGGCCTCGATGGCCAACCAGGCGCCCGCTTCACTGAAACCGGTGAGGTAATAAAAGTAACTGTCGTGGCGGTACGGAAAGTCGCTGTCGCGGTTGCGCGGCACTTCGGGCGCCGTGGGCAGCAAGGCGATGCCGCCACCGGCAGCTTTGAGGGCGCGCGCCACAGCAGCGCGGCGTTTTTCGTAAATGCGGTTGTTGATCACGGCGTTTGTCCTGGGCTGTGTGAAAAAGGTCAAAAAGAATCAAGGCGAAGTTGGCGGCGCATTCAGCAAGGCCAGCCTGTCGGGCGTGCCCACATCGGTCCATGCGCCCGAATATAGCGCCGCGCTGACGCGCCCGCTTTGCATGGCGGTGCGCAGCAGCGGCGCCAACGCGGCTTTGTGGCCGGCCGGCGTGCCGGCAAACAGCGCAGGCCGGTACAGGCCCACCGTGCTGTAGGTGAATTGTTGCGGCGCCTGGTCCAGGGCCATGCCGCCGGCTGACAGGCCAAAGTCACCGCGCGGGTTGTGTTCCGGGTTGGGCACCAGGTAAATATGCGCCAGCGCTTTGGATGCGGCAAAGCGCGCGCCGTCCGCCGGGGCAAATTGAAAGTCGGGCATGAACACATCGCCGGCCAGCACCCAGAACGGTGTCTCGTCTTTCAGTTCCAGCAAAGGCAGCGCGGTGGCAATGCCGCCGGCGGTCTCCAGCGCGCCGCCGTACAGCGCGCCTTCGTGCGAATACCGGATCGACAAGCCCCAGGCACTGCCGTCACCCAAAAGTGGGGCAAATTGCGCCTCCAGCCAGGCGGTGTTGATGACCACCTGGCGCACGCCGGCGCGAGCCAGCTTTTCCAGCTGCCACACGATCAGCGGCTTGCCTTGCACTTCCAGCAAGGGTTTGGGGCAGGCGTCGGTCAGCGGGCGCATGCGCTCGCCGCGGCCGGCGGCCAGGATCAGCGCGTGGGTCACAGCGGGCGTAGCAGGCGTAGCGGGGGGCAAAACAGGGGCAGGGCTCATGTTGGCGGATTATCGCGCCCGCACCTGCGCAACATCTGCACGGCCCGGGCGTGCGACTGCCCCTGTAAAATGAGCGGTTCTGCCGGGCCTGGCCCCGGCGCAGACTTCACCCCTCCCTTTCCCTGCGAACCTCACCCTGGACTCACACGCAAATGGCTGACAACACCTCCACCCTCATGGCCAACGCCATCCGTGCCCTGGCCATGGACGCCGTCCAGCAAGCCAACTCCGGCCACCCCGGCGCGGCCCTGGGCATGGCCGACATGGCGGTGGCCCTGTGGGCGCGTCATTTGCAGCACAACCCGGCCAACCCGCACTGGCTGGACCGCGACCGCTTTGTGCTGTCCAACGGCCACGGCTCCATGCTGATTTACGCGCTGCTGCACCTGTCGGGCTACGCGCTGCCCATGAAAGAGCTGAAAAACTTTCGCCAGCTGCACAGCAAAACGCCTGGCCACCCCGAAGTCGGCTACACCCCCGGCGTCGAGACCACCACCGGCCCGCTGGGCCAGGGCGTGACCAACGCCGTCGGCATGGCGCTGGCTGAAAAACTGCTCGCCCAGGAGTTCAACCGCCCCGGCCACGAGGTGGTCAACCACCACACCTATGTCTTCATGGGCGACGGTTGCCTGATGGAAGGCATCAGCCACGAAGCCGCCGCGCTGGCCGGTGCCTGGAAGCTCGGCAAGCTGATCGCCCTGTATGACGACAACGGTATCTCGATTGACGGCCAGGTCGCGCCCTGGTTCATTGACAACACCGCCCAGCGCTTTGCCGCCTACGGCTGGAGCGTCATCGGCCCGATCGACGGCCACAACGCAGACGCAGTCGATGCAGCGATTGCCCAAGCCAAAAGCGCCAGCGACAACAAGCCGACCCTGATCATTTGCAAAACCCACATCGGCAAAGGCTCACCGAACCGCGCCAACACCGCCAAGGCCCACGGCGAGCCGCTGGGCACCGAAGAAATCAAGCTCACCCGCGAAGCCCTGGGCTGGCCGCATGCGCCTTTTGAGATGCCGCAAGACGTCTACGCCGCCTGGGATGCCAAGGCCGCCGGCCAGGCGCGTGAAGCCGCCTGGAACGCCAAGTTCGCCGCTTACCAAGCTGCCTTCCCGGCGCAAGCCGCCGAGCTGCTGCGCCGCATGAAGGGCGAGCTGCCCAAGTCTTTCTCGCAACTCGCCGTTGACACCGTGGTGGGCGCGCACACCAAGGCCGAAACCGTGGCCTCGCGCAAAGCCTCGCAGCTGGCGCTCGAAGCCTTCACCGCCGGCCTGCCCGAACTGCTGGGCGGCTCGGCTGATTTGACCGGCTCCAACCTCACCAACACCAAGAGCACGCCCAACCTGCGCTTTGATGCGCAAGGCGCGGTGGTGCTGAGCGACACCGCCAGCGGCGAAAAAACCGGTGGGCGCCACATCAACTACGGCGTGCGCGAATTCGGCATGGCTGCCATCATGAACGGCATTGCGCTGCATGGCGGCTACATTCCTTACGGCGGCACCTTCCTGACGTTTAGCGACTACAGCCGCAACGCCATCCGCATGGCTGCGCTCATGAAATTGCGCGTGGTGCATGTGTTCACGCACGACTCCATCGGCCTGGGCGAAGACGGCCCGACGCACCAGTCGATCGAGCACGCTGCCAGCCTGCGCCTGATCCCTAACTTGGATGTCTGGCGTCCGGGTGACACCGCTGAAACCGCCGTGGCCTGGGCCGTGGCCCTGCAAAACAAGAACAAGCCCACAGCCCTGCTGCTCAGCCGCCAGAACTTGCCTTATGCACCCAAAGACGACCTCGGCCAGATCAGCAAAGGCGCTTACGTGCTGGCCGAACCCGAAGAAGTCGGCCTGAAGAAAAAAGCCCAGGCGGTGTTGATCGCCACCGGCTCTGAAGTGCAGCTCGCGCTCAAGGCCCAGGAGCTGCTGGCCAAAGAGTTCAAGATCGCCGTGCGCGTGGTGTCCATGCCCAGCACCACCACCTTCGACAAGCAAAAAGCCGCCTACAAAACCGAGGTGCTGCCGGAAGGCATTCCGCGCATCGCCGTCGAGATGGGTGTCACCGACGGCTGGTGGAAATACGGCTGCGCCGCGGTGGTTGGCATCGACAGCTACGGCGAGTCAGCCCCGGCGCCTGTGCTGTTCAAGCACTTCGGCTTCACACCGGAAAACGTCGCCAACACCGTTCGCAAGGTTCTGTTCAGGAAATAAACCGAAGATAGCGCCCAACGCGCCATCCGCGAACCCCGCCAGATTCAACTTCAGGAACCCCAGCAAATGACCATCCAACTCGGTATCAACGGCTTCGGCCGCATCGGTCGCAACGTCTTGCGCGCCGCCGTGCAAAACTTTTCCGACATCCAGATCGTCGGCATCAATGACCTGCTCGAGCCCGAGTACCTGGCTTACATGTTGCAATACGACTCGGTGCACGGCCGCTTCAAGGGCCAGATCTCGGTCGAGGGCAACACGCTCATCGTCAACGGCCACAAGATCCGCCTGACGCAAGAGCGTGACCCGGCAGCGCTCAAATGGAACGAGATCGGCGCCGACATCGTGCTCGAATCCACGGGCCTCTTTCTGGACAAAGTCACCGCTGAAAAACACCTGGTCGCCGGCGCCAAAAAAGTGATTCTCTCGGCTCCCAGCAAGGACGACACGCCCATGTTTGTTTACGGCGTCAACGACAAGACCTACGCCGGCCAGGCCATCATCTCCAACGCCAGCTGCACCACCAACTGCCTGGCCCCGGTGGCCAAGGTGCTCAATGACAAATGGGGCATCAAGCGCGGCCTCATGACCACCGTGCACGCCGCCACTGCCACGCAAAAAACCGTGGACGGCCCGAGCGGTAAAGACTGGCGCGGCGGCCGTGGCATTCTCGAGAACATCATTCCGTCCAGCACCGGCGCAGCCAAAGCGGTGGGCGTGGTCATTCCTGAGCTCAACAAAAAGCTCACCGGCATGTCGTTTCGTGTGCCCACGTCCGACGTCTCGGTGGTGGACCTGACCGTTGAGCTGAACAAGGAAGCTACCTACAAAGAAATCTGCGCTGAGATGAAAGCGCAAAGCCAGGGCGCGCTCAAAGGCATTCTCGGCTACACCGAAGACAAGGTGGTCGCTACCGACTTCCGCGGCGAGACCTGCACCAGCGTGTTTGACGCCGACGCCGGCATCGCGCTGGACAGCACGTTTGTGAAGGTCGTCGCCTGGTACGACAACGAATGGGGTTACTCCAACAAGTGCCTGGAGATGGTGCGCGTGATCGCCAAGTAAACGCGCGCTAGGCTTGTAAAAAACGCACCCCCGGGTGCGTTTTTTGTTGGGCGCTGTCGCTTAGAGGCTGAATCAATCGTTTGACGCGGGCCGCGTCTCGCGTCCGTCCGGGTAGCGCGCAAAGCGCGTCGGCTCGCGCCCGTGCACCGGGCCGCTGTCGGGCCAGGGCCAGCCGCCGAACTGGGTGCGCTGGTAGTCGGCCACGGTCTGGCGGATTTCGGCTTGCGTGTTCATCACGAAGGGGCCGTATTGCGCCACCGGCTCGCCAATCGGCTTGCCCTGCAAGAGTAAAAACTCCGCATCTTTGCTGCCGCGATTGACCAGCGTGACGGCACTGCCCGCAAGCTCGATCGCTGCATGCTGCGTTAGCAGTTCGCCACCAACCTCAACCTGCTCACCCTTGAAGAAGTACAGACTGCGCTGCGTTAGTTTGCCCGCAGTGGCCGGCAGCGTCCAGCGGGCGCCCGGGTCCATGCGAATGGTCCAGATCGCCACATCGGCATCAATCTGTGCGGCCCAGGAATCGGGCGGCGGTGGCAGCGGGGCGTCGGCATCCTGCAGACGGCCGGCGATCACGGCCAGCTCGGTGCTGCGGCCGGCTTCGTCTTGCGTCACGTGGCGCAGCACGTCTTGTGACCAGATCATGGTGAAGTGCGGCGGCGCCATCTTGCTGGCCGCCGGCAGGTTCAGCCAGATTTGAAACAGCTCCAGCGGGTTGGCCTGGTCGGTGGCCAGCAGCGGAAACATCTCGGCATGCACGATGCCCCGGCCTGCGGTCAGCCACTGCACGTCGCCGCGTCCGAAGCGCGCGGCTGCGCCCAGCGAGTCGGCGTGGTCAATCAGGCCCTTGCGCACAATGGTCACGGTTTCAAAGCCACGGTGCGGATGCGACGGAAAACCCGGCACCGTTTGCCCGTGGTACATACTCCAGCCGTCCTGGCGGCTGAAGTCCTGCCCCAGTTGCCGGCCGGCCAGCGACGCAGCCGGCCCCATGTGCGCATTACCCGCCGGGTAGGCGTCATCGTGGTACGCGCAAAACAAAAAAGGGTCGATGGTGTCCCAAGGGAAACCCAGGGGCTTGATCTTCAAAATGGCAGCGCTTGGCATGTACAGGTCTTTCAAGCAGGCAGTTTGCACTTGCCTTCGTAGGCGATGCGCACCAGCTTGCCGCGTTGATCGACATCGTTGTAGCCGCTGTAGCTCACGGTGGCCCGGTCAATGACGATCTGGGTTTCGTGGCCGTTGCTTTTGTTCTTTTTGTTGGCGCCCAGGCGCGAAGCATTGCTCAGGTTGGTGCCCTGGTACTGCTCGGTGATCAGGCTGCTGACGCGCATCTGGTAGTCAGGCGGGCCGACCACATTGAAGTACATGTGCCAGCCGATGTTTTGTATCTCGATGCTGACTTTGGCTGGCGGCAGTTTTTTGTTGTCGAGCTGCGCAATGATGCCTTCGGCCTCGCATTCGAGCTTGAAAGTTTGCGCCTGGGCCATCAGTGCCAAAGGGCCTACTGCGAGCAGCAGCAGGGCGCTCCGCAGGCAACACCATAGAGGAAGCCTCAAATTTTTTTGCATAGGGACCTTACAAGCGGTTCGTCCCGACTGTAACAAATGAGGGCTGCGCAGCGGCGAGCGGGCGAACGCTGACCTCCTGGCTGCTGATGTCGCGCATGCCGGCCGCGGTCTGCACGCGCAAGGCACCTTGCAGGCTGACGCCACAGGCCTTGCCCTCGGTGCCGTCAGACAGGCGCACGGCCCGCCCGGCCAGCGCATCGCGGGCGGCAAAGCGCGCCTGAAAGGGCGCAAAACCTTCCCGCTCAAAAGCCAGCATGGCAGCCACCAGCGGTGCTGCCACAGCTTGCAAGGCCCAAGGGGCGTCCACACCCGGCCACATGGCCTGCAAGGACGTGGCGGCAACGCCAGGCGTGTGGCCGGGCTGCTCGGCGGCATCAAAGCTTTGCGCCGGGAGCATCACATTGAGTCCGACGCCAATGACCACGTAGCGCTGATCTCCCCAGCTGGCGGTCTCCACCAAAATGCCGCCCAGCTTGCAAGCTTTGAACCACAAGTCGTTCGGCCATTTAAGTTGCAGCTGGTCGCCCTCGAGGGTTTGTGGTGCCAGACTGTCGGCCAGACTCACGCCGACTGCCAGTGACAGGCCGGACCAGTCGGCCGGCAGCAAGGGCATGCCCAGCGAGAAGGTCAGGCTGGCGCCGGCCGCGCTGTGCCAGTGGCGGCCCATGCGGCCGCGGCCTGCGCTTTGATGTTCTGCCACCAGCAAGATGGCTTCAGGTGGTGGCGGGCTGCTTGCACTGGCGGCGGCGCGGCAACGCCGCATCAGCTCGCTGTTGGTCGAATCGATCTGCGGCAGGACCTCGACCGTGAAAGCCGGCAAGCTCGGCACCACGGCCTGCCAGAGGGTTTCTGCGGGCCAACGCACAGGTGCTTTTGCCGAGGGGCTTTGGCTGTTGACGGGCTCGGACATGGGCGCTGGATAAAGCGGCTCAGTGTTTTTTGCTTTTGAGCTTCTTGCTTTTCTTGCTTGACTTTTTCTTGGCCTTTTTCTGGCCGTCCTTGTCCTTGGGTGCGAGCAGGGTGCCGCGGCAGGTGGGCGCGCCGCACCAACAGGGGTATTCGGCCTTGAGCTTTTTGGTGTACTTGGCGTCAATGATCAGGCCGTAGTCGTAAAACAGTTCTTGCCCGGCCGGGATGTTGCGCAGCGCCTTGATGAAGACGCGGCCTTTTTGCTCGTCGGCTTCGCAGTTGGGCGCGCAGCTGTGGTTGATCCAGCGTGATGAGTTGCCGCCGTGCTTGGCGTCAATCACATGCTTTTCGTCCACATGAAAGTAAAAGGTGTGGTTCGGGTCCGTCGGGTCGTGCGGGTGGCGGCGCAGTGCTTCTTTCC
>JAIPDA010000075.1 GCA_021737905.1 Rhodoferax sp. | reverse complement strand
CTTCAAAAATCAATTTTTGCAGCGCAATCGTCGTGTCCAGCGGATTGCCGATCACATTGGTCAGCCAGCCATTGTCCTTGAGCCGGGCCGACAGCTCGGGCGTGCTTTGTGGATGAATGAACAGCATCAAGCCCAACTCCTGCGCCTTGGCCAGCACGGGGTGGTAGACCGGGTTGCTGAAGTCATCGCCGGCCACGCTGCCGCCGATGGCCGCGCCCCTCAGGCCATGTTTGCGGACGGCGTCATCGAGCATCTGCACGGCCAGGTCGGGAAACTGCATGGGCAGCGACGCAAAGGCGGACAGACGTTTTGGGTGATTGGCGCACAGCTCGGCGAAGCTTTCGTTGTGGATGCGGCAAATCGCCTCGGCAGTTTCGCGGTCTTTTTTGTACCAAAAGGGGTTGATGCTGAGCACCTGCAAGTCGATGCCCATGCGGTCCATGGCTTCGAAGCGGGCGTCGAGCTGGGGCGCGACCTGAAGGAAATGCTCAGGCACCCCTTTGACAGGCGGCAAAATTCCTTTGGCGTCGGCACCCATCAGGTCCAGCCCGGCCTGGAAATAGCAGTGCGCATGTGCGTCCACCGTGCGCGCGCGCTTGCCGCGGATGATCACCGGCGCACGGCCTGTGGCGGTGCTGCCGCCGCCCCCGCCCGGCACGATGGGCAGGCCCGCGCAGCTGCAAAACCAAAAACCGTTGCACCCTTGCGCGTGTGTGTCGGATGAAAGCCAGTTCTTGATCATGGGTCGGGTTCAGGTATTTGAATTCGTTGTGGCGGCTGCCCGCTCAATGGCACGCACCATGCGGGTGTGAGCGCCGCAGCGGCACAGGTGTTTTTCCAGGCTTTGCACGATCTCGTCGCGACTGGGCCGCGGATTGCGCTCTAACAGCGCGCAGGCCGAGGTGATGATGCCGGCCATGCAATAACCGCACTGGGCTGCGCGTTCTTCGATGAAGGCTGCTTGCACGGGATGCGGTTGGGCGGGTGTTCCCAGACCCTCGAGCGTGGTGACCTGCCGCCCCTGTACGGACCAGACCGGCAGATTGCAAGCGGTCTGGGGCTGGCCGTCCACCAGCACCATGCAGGCGCCACACTCGCCCTGGCCGCAGCCAAACTTCGGGCCGCTCAGGTTCAATTCGTCGCGCAGCACAGAGAGCAAATTGGTCTTGTCATCGCCGTCAAATTGCACGGGCTGCTGGTTGACATGGAACATGGTTTTGTTTGAATTGCTCATACGGACTCCGCAGCATGGACGGCGCGCAACAAGGTGTCGGCGCTCAGCGGCAGCTCCCGCACGCGAACACCCAGCGCATCGTGCACGGCGTTGGCCAGGGCGGCTGCCACCGGTCCCTGTGCAGCTTCGCCAGCACCCACCGATGGTTCATCGGGGCGGTCGATCACATGCACCGTGACCTCGGGCACTTCACTAAAGCGCATCACCGGGTAGCTGAGCCATTCGTCGCTGGTGATGGCCTCGCGGTTGAAGGTGACGCGCTCCTTGAGGGTCCAGCTGGCGCTCTGGATGGCGCCGCCTTCGATCTGGTTGATCACGCCATCCAGGTCCACCACCATGCCGACATCAACCGCCAAATCCAGGTTGAGCACCCGCACCTCTGCATCCACCCGCACACGCGCAATCACCGCGCACCAGGCGCCGGTATTTTTATAGCGTGCCCAGGCCAGCCCGTGGCCGATACCCTCGGGCTCTTCGGCGCGGCGGTGCCACCAGCTGGAACGCTCCACCACGGCGTCTAGCAGGGCCAGTGCGCGCGGGTCGTCCAGATGCCGCTTTCGAAAAGCCAGCGCATCTTGACCGGATTGATGGGCCAGCTCGTCCATGAAAGACTCGATAGCAAACACATTGGCATAAGCGCCCAGTGCACGCATGGCCGAGGTGCGCAGCGGTGCCACCGTCAAGCGGTGGTTGAGCACCTTCAAATGAGGCATCTTGTAGGCCGGCACGGCATTGCGCTCTGCCCCGCCGCCGGCCGCCAGCGGTGGGTTGATGGGCAGCGGCAGCGGCGTTGCGTCGGCGCGCTCACTGGCTGCCAACAAAGCCGGCGTGAGGGCGCGGCCGGGGCGCGAGCTGTAGCCATTGGCCCACAACTCGTGATGCCAGTGGGTGATCTGGCCCGTCGCGTCGCATCGGGCCTTGAGCATGGCACGGTGTGCCGAACCCAAGGGGCTGTGCGTCAACTCGTCGGCGCGCGACCACAGCACGCGCACCGGCTGGCCGGGGCAGCGCAAGGCCATCAGCACAGCATCAAAAGCCACATCGTCTGCGCCATTGTGGCCATAGCAGCCCGAACCCTCGACGTGGTGAATCAGGATGTCGGCTTTGGCCACCGGCACGGCCTCGCGCGCAAGGGCTTTGACGATATCGTCGCGCAGGTTGTGAATGCCCTGGCTGTGCGTCCAGACCTGCAACTGACGGCCGTCCCACTGCGCCAGTGCGCACGATGGGCCAATGGAGGCATGCGCCAGATAAGGCTTGAGATACACAGCCTCGTGATGCAGGCCGTCAGCAGGCCAGTCGGCATCACCCCGCTCAGCCGTCACCGTCGTCTGGTGCGGGGCGGAGGTCAGGAAACCGCCCAGATCGTGCATGTCGGGCAAGGGCGCGCCGGCGCGCCACTCAACCAGGCCGGCCAGGCGGGAAGTTGCCGTATCGGCATCGCGCTCCGAACCCGCCACCACGGCAATGAAGCGGCCATCAGCCCACCAGCGCACACCCGCTGGCAGCGCGGCCACGGCCGCATCGGGCAGGCGGGCCAAAGTGGCGTCTGGCGTGGCGGGTCGCAGCACGCGGCCATGCAGCATGCCGGGCAGCCGCAGATCATGAATAAAGCGGGCCTGGCCAAACACTTTGTCGGCCAGGTCCAGCCGCGGTGTGCTTGCCTGTCCCAGCAGGCGTCGCTCAGCCGCCGCCTTGGGGCGCGCTGTGCCCGCACACTCGATGTCCAGCTTGACACCCCGCAACAGGGTCGCGTAGTCGCCAAGGTCCTGCCCTTGCGCCGAGCGAAAGCGCCCCTGGCTCACCGTGATGGTGTGGGCCGGTTGGCCCGCCAGCGCTGCTGCGCGCAGCAAGGCCATCGCCCGCACCTCGGCACAAGCTTGGCGCAATGCGCTGCCGCTGTCTTGCACCGACAGGCTGCCAGAGGTCATGCCTTCATCGGGGCCGCGTGCGGTGTTGGCGCTGCACACATGCACAGCCGCCAGCGGCATGTCCAGCTCTTCGGCGGCCAGCAGCTGCAAAGCGGTCAGGATGCCCTGGCCAAGCTCGACCTTACCGGTGAACACCTGAACAAAGCCGGACTCGTCAAAGGCCAGCCACTGCGACAGACGGCGGTTGGTATGCAGACTGCCCGGCAGTGGGACTTGGCCGTCCAGACGGTCGACGATGAAGCCGCGGGGCTGAGGTGTTGAAACGTTGGTCATAGAGTCTGTTGGCCCGGTAACGAAAGCTCAGCACGGCACACTGCAATAGGAACGCCCACTGAAATTTAAGGTGCAAGGGCGGTTGCTTATCTGCATTCAACACTTGGGTGATGGTGGACAAGTTTTTTCATTCTAAATTCAACTCGAGCCGGGTCCAATACTGAATGCGTCCATCGCCATACCAAGATGAAATGGACACGGATCGGGTAAACCCTCGCTGCAACAGCCCGGTTTAAATGGAGAGCGGCACAACCTGTAAGGTGATGCGCTACACGCTACAATAAAACCAATGATCAGAAGCTTCCGACACAAAGGTCTGCAGCGTTTTTTTGAGACCGGCAGTAAGGCTGGTATTCAGGCCGCGCATGCAGCCCGTTTACGCCTTCAGTTGGCAGCACTTGATCAGGCGGTAAAGCCGGAAGATCTGTCTGCTCCGGCGTGGGCGTTGCACCCCTTGAAGGGTGACCTGAAAGGCCATTGGGCGATTACCGTCAACGGAAACTGGCGCATGGTGTTTGCGTTCGAAGGAACGGACGCTGTGCTTGTAGATTACCGCGACTACCATTGAGGCGCATATGACACGCATGCACAATCCCCCGCACCCCGGGGAAGTCCTTCGGGAATATTTGGGTGAAGTCACTGTGACCGAGGCCGCGGTGAAGCTGGGCGTTAATCGCGTCACGCTGTCCCGCGTGGTCACACAATCGGCAGGTATTTCTGCTGACATGGCCTGCCGGCTGGCGCAGGCCTTTGGCACCAGCCCCGAGCTGTGGGCTGGTATGCAGATGCAGTACGACCTGTACCACGCGGGCAAAGTGAAGCGCCCGAAGATTGAGCGGCTGGTGGCTTGACGGATCAAGCCAGCGCCCATCAAACCTAGGGCTCAGTCCCTCAAGCCCCCAGCAGCGACAAGTCCACCTGCGGCGCGTCAAAGATCTGCTGGATCATGGCCAGCATGGCTTCGGCGCGGGGCTTGGCCTGGCCGCCGTGCAGGCAGTTGGCAAAGAACTTGGTTTGCAGGTCGGCGTCGCTCAGCGGGTGGTCTGCGCCGCCCTTGAAGTAGCCCTGCCGCGCCTCCATGACGCGGCCGTCCTTGAGCGTGACGCGCAAGTGGCCGGTGAACTGTTTGGGGTAGGGGTTGGCCGGGTCGACCACGTAGCGCACCTTGGCGGCCAGCGCGCGCAGGTCGGCGCGTTGCACCATGGCTTCGGTGTATTCGCCCAGTCCGGCGTTGTCTTGCAACAGGCCAGCGGCAATCGCGTAAGGAATGCTGAACTTGGCGGAATAAGCATTCGGCGGCGACTGCTTGAGCGCCAGCGGCTCCCACAGGCGGTGAACAATGCCTTCGGCGGTTTCGCACTCTATCTGCGCGATGTCGGCCGGCACCAGCCCCTGGCGCAGCAACTCGCGGGCGCAGTCAATATAAGGGTGGGCCATGGTGCCGCAGGCGTAGGGCTTGAATGCAATCGTGGTCCAGATCCACTGCTTGCCCACGTCCTTGAGCATGGCTTCGAAGTCCCCGCTGGGGGTATTGGCAAAGCCATGAAACAAACCGTGCTCGCCTTCAAACACCGTGGCCGGGCCTTTAAAGCCGGCTTGCGCCAGGCGCACGGCGCGGTAGCCTGACTGCGCTGCCCAGCCGGGGTGCATGCGCTTGGTCCAGGCGCCGTCGGCCAGGTATTCGATGATGCCCGAGGCCATGCTGCCGGCGATGCCGAAGGCGTCTACCAGTTCGTCTTCGCTCAGGCGCAAGGCTGCGCCCAGGCCGGCCACGGCGCCCATCACGCCAAAGATGGCGGTTGGGTGAAAGCCGGCTTTGTGCACTTTGGTGGGTGCCACAGCGCACAGGCGGCACATGACTTCAGCGCCCACGGCGATGCCGCGCAGCAAGTCGGCGCCCGACAGCTTGTGGCGCTGGGCGGCTGCCAGCAAAGCCGGCACGATGACCACGCCCGCGTGCACCGGCCCGCCTTCGTAGGTGTCGTCAAAGTCCTCGCCGTGCGCGGCAATGCCGTTGACAAAAGCTGCGGCTTCCACACCATAGGTCTGGGCAAAGCCGATCACGTTGCAAGGCCCGTCTTGCTCTACCGAGGCCAGTGCGGCCAGTACATAGTTTTCATGGCGGGCGGCGATGCAGATGCCGGCCACGTCCATCAACAAGCGTTGGCCGATGGCTCGCGCGGCGGGCGAGCTTTCGGGGCGGGCTGTGACGATGGCTTGCGCCAGGCGGCGCGAGACGGTCGGGCTTGGGGCGGTGGACGTGCTCATTGGACTGCCTTGCAACCGTTGGATGGTTTGCGGCGGCTTTTCAGGGTGCTGGCGGCGGCAGGGCGCTGGCCGATTTCAAAAACGCTTGGTGGCATGGTGTGTTGGGGGTGTTCAGGTGGAAAGTGTTGCGAGGCATGGGCACGCACCAAGGTGCGCCGCTGCACTTTACTTGATTTGTGCCTGGCGCTGCGCTCAAGCGCCTTTCAAACCCCGCCGGTACTGCACCGCCTCGCCCACATGGCCTATTTGCACCTGCGCTGCGCCGGCCAGGTCGGCCACGGTGCGGGCGACTTTGAGGCAGCGGTGAATGCTGCGGCCCGACCAGCCCAGTTTGCCGGCGGCCAGGTTCAAAAACTTGGCGGCTTCGGGTGCCAGGGCGCATTGCGCGTCGATGGCCTGGCCTTGCAATGCCTGGTTGGCGCTGCCCTGGCGGCTGAAGGCGCGCTCACGGGCGGCGACCACACGGGCGCGGATGCTGGCGCTGCTTTCGCCCGGCGGCGCGTTGACCAGTTCATGCGCGGCCAGCGCGCCCACTTCCACATGCAAGTCAATGCGGTCCAGCAGCGGGCCGCTGAGCCGGCCCTGGTAGCGCGACACCTGCTCGGGCGAGCAGCGGCAGGCGCGCAGTATCGAGCCCAGATAGCCGCAGGGGCAGGGATTCATGGCGGCAATCAGTTGAAAGCGCGCCGGAAACTCGGCCCGCTGCGCCGCGCGCGAGATGGTGATGCTGCCCGACTCCAGCGGTTCGCGCAGAGCTTCAAGGGCGCCGCGGGGAAACTCGGGCAGCTCGTCCAAAAACAACACGCCCCCGTGGGCCAGCGAGATTTCACCGGGCCGTGGTGGCGAGCCGCCGCCCACCAGCGCCACGGCACTGGCCGTGTGGTGCGGCGCGCACGTGGGGCGGACCGCCCAGCGATCTAATGAAAAGCGCCCGCCCAGTGAGGCGATGGCCGCGCTTTCCAGGGCTTCTTGTGTGCTCATGGCGGGCAGCAGGCCGGCAAAGCGCTGCGCCAGCATGGACTTGCCCGAGCCCGGCGAGCCCGCTAAGAGCAGCGAATGGCCGCCGGCCGCCGCAATCTCCAATGCACGCTTGGCCGCCGCCTGGCCTTTGACGTCGGCCAGGTCCGGGTAGTGCGCTTGGCCCGGCCGGCTGTCGTTGAGTGCGCGGGCCCAGCCCTGGCTTTCGGGCGGGGCTTCGTCGCCGGGCAAAAACTGCTGCACCACGTCCAGCAGGTGGCGGGCGCGGTAAATGCGCACGTCAGGCACCAGCGCGGCTTCTTGCGCGCTGCCTTCGGGCAGCACCAGCTGCGACTGGGCCGCGCCGGGGCTACCCGGCAGGGCCAGGCTCATGGCCAGCGCGCCCCGCACCGGCCGCAGGTCGCCGCCCAGCGAGAGCTCGCCCGCAAACTCGAAGCCCGCCAGCTTCGCGCCGTCTATTTGTCCGCTGGCCGCCAGAATGCCCAGCGCAATCGGCAAGTCAAAACGCCCCGAGTCCTTGGGCAGGTCGGCCGGCGCCAGGTTGACGGTGATGCGTTTGTTGCCCGGAAACTCCAGCCCGCTGTTCTGGATGGCCGAGCGCACCCGCTCGCGGGCTTCCTTGACTTCGGTCTCTGCCAGCCCGACCAGGGTGAAGCTGGGCAGACCATTGGCCAGGTGAACCTCCACCGTGACCGGTTTGGCCTTCAGACCGAGCAGCGTCCGGCTGTGCACTAAAGATAAGCTCATGATGAAACCTGTCCCGGTTGGCGCACCATTTCGGCGCGCGCTTGTGCGCACAATTTTGGTGCATCGCTTCAAAGAGTTATTTAGTATGCACCTTTTGTGCCGGATTCGCTATTTTTATAAGCACAAGGAGGCTGTGTGGAGGTGGCATGTTCTGTGCATTATGGAAAACGGAACTAACCAAACTGGCAGGCGCGGTGCAGCCGCTCCGACTTTCATCCTGGAGAAAAAACGAAAATGAAACTCGTCACAGCCATCATCAAACCGTTCAAGCTGGACGAAGTGCGAGAAGCACTTTCCGGTATTGGCGTGCAGGGCATCACTGTCACTGAAGTCAAAGGATTCGGACGTCAAAAGGGCCACACCGAGCTGTACCGCGGCGCCGAGTATGTGGTCGACTTTTTGCCCAAAGTGAAGATCGAGGCCGCCGTTTCCGACGACCTGGTAGAGCGCGTGATTGAAGCCATCGAGGGCGCTGCCCGCACCGGCAAGATAGGTGACGGCAAGGTCTTTGTCTACAACCTCGAGCAGGTCGTGCGCATTCGCACCGGTGAAACCGGCAAAGAAGCGTTGTAAGCCTCAGCCTCCATCCTCATAGAGAACACTGACATGAAAAAACTACTTGCTAGCCTCGCCCTCGGGTTGAGTTTGTTGACTTCCGGCGCCGTCATGGCGCAAGCCCCAGCTGCCGCCCCTGCTGTTGCTGCACCCGCCGAAGCCAAAGCGGCTGACGCTGCTGCGCCGGCCGCTGCCGCTGCCGCCCCGGCCGCAGCGACCCCTGCTGCTGCACCGGCCGCGCCTGCCGCGCCAGTTCTGGTACCCAACAAGGGTGACACCGGCTGGATGATGGTTTCCACCATTTTGGTCATACTCATGACCATTCCCGGCCTGGCTCTTTTCTACGGCGGCCTGGTGCGCAGCAAAAACATGCTGTCCGTGCTGATGCAGGTCATGGTCACGTTCTCGATGATCGTGGTGCTGTGGTTCATCTACGGTTACAGCCTGGCCTTCACCGAGGGCAATGCCTTCTTTGGCGGCTTTGACCGCTTGATGATGGCCGGTGTCTGGGACAACGCGGCGGGCACTTTCGCCAATGCCGCCACTTTCAGCAAGGGCGTGGTCATTCCTGAGATTGTGTTCGCCGCCTTCCAGGCCACGTTTGCCGGTATCACCTGCGCGCTGATCGTCGGCGCTTTTGCGGAGCGCATGAAGTTCTCCGCCGTATTGATGTTCATGGTGATCTGGTTCACCTTCAGCTACGCACCAATCGCCCACATGGTCTGGTTCTGGATGGGCCCTGACGCTTACACCGGCAAAGAAGTGGTGGACGCCATGAACGCCAAAGCCGGCTACATCTGGCAGTCGGGCGCGCTGGACTTTGCCGGCGGCACCGTCGTGCACATCAACGCCGCTGTGGCCGGTCTGGTCGGTGCCTACATGGTGGGCAAGCGCATTGGTTACGGCAAAGAAGCCATGGCACCTCACAGCCTGACACTGACCATGGTTGGCGCTGCCCTGCTGTGGGTGGGCTGGTTCGGTTTTAACGCCGGCTCTGCACTCGAAGCCAACGGCTTCGCAGCCCTGGCCTTCATCAACACCCTGGGTGCCACGGCAGCTGCCGTGTTGGCCTGGTGCGTCGGTGAAGCGCTGATGCGCGGCAAGGCTTCCATGCTGGGTGCCGCTTCGGGTGCCGTCGCCGGCCTGGTGGCCATCACACCGGCAGCCGGCAACGTCGGCATCGGCGGTGCTCTGATCATCGGTTTCATTGCAGGTTTCGCCTGCCTCTGGGGTGTCAATGGCCTGAAGAAAATGCTGGGTGCGGATGACTCGCTGGACGTCTTCGGCGTGCACGGCATCGGCGGCATTTTGGGCGCGCTGCTCACCGGCGTGTTCAATTCGCCAAGCCTGGGCGGCCCCGGCTACGTGGCCGACTGGGTCACAGCCACCGCTGTCACCGCAGCTGATTACTCGATCGCAGCACAGGTCTGGACGCAGGCCAAGGCGGTGTTCATCACCGTGATCTGGTCAGGTGTGGTGTCCTTCATTGCCTACAAAATTGTGGACATGACCATTGGATTGCGCGTGTCTGAAGAAGACGAACGCGAAGGCCTGGACATCACCTCCCACGGTGAGACAGCCTACAACCGTTGATTTTTTAAAACCTTTTTGACTGGTACGCCTTGCGCGCTACCGGTCGATGCAAGCGAGAGAGTCTTTTTGGATGTTCAGCCCGCCGGTGCAAACTGGCGGGCTGTTTTTTTTGCCGCTACAGTGCCTGCATGACTTGGCACGCCGTAACACCTGCACCGAATGAGCTCGGTGAATCCCCTTTCTGGCACCCGCAGGAGGCTCGTCTTTACTGGATTGATATTCCTGGCCGCCTC
>JAIPDA010000074.1 GCA_021737905.1 Rhodoferax sp. | reverse complement strand
CCGAAATCTCCGAGGCCGTGCTGGGGCTGGACGCCAGCGAGCAGGCTTTTCTGGACCGCACGCTGATCGGTCTGGACGGCACCGAGAACAAGTCCCGCCTGGGGGCCAATGCCATGCTGGCCGTCAGCATGGCCGTGGCCCGGGCTGCCGCTGAAGAAGCCGGCCTGCCGCTGTACCGCTACTTTGGCGGCATGGGCGCCATGCAAATGCCTGTGCCCATGATGAACGTGGTCAATGGCGGCGCGCACGCCAACAACAACCTGGATTTGCAAGAGCTGATGATCATCCCGATCGGTGCGCCCAGCTTTCGAGAAGCATTGCGTTACGGGGCCGAAATTTTTCATGCGCTCAAAAAAATCATTCACGACAAGGGCATGAGCGTGGCTGTCGGTGACGAGGGTGGCTTTGCACCCAACCTGCCCAACCATGAAGCGGCGATCCAGATGATTCTGGAAGCCATCGACAAGGCCGGCTATGTGGCGGGTGAGCAAATTGCCCTGGGCCTGGATTGCGCGGCCTCCGAGTTTTACAAGGACGGCAAGTACGAGCTGTCCGGTGAAGGCCTGAGCCTGGACTCAAGCGAGTGGACCAACATGCTGGCCACCTGGGTCGACAAATACCCCATCATCAGCATCGAAGACGGCATGGCCGAAGGCGACTGGGACGGCTGGAAGATCCTCACCGAGCGTCTGGGTACCAAAGTGCAGCTGGTCGGCGACGACCTGTTTGTCACCAACACCAAGATCCTGAAGGAAGGTATTGACAAGAAAATTGCCAACTCCATCCTCATCAAAATCAACCAGATCGGCACGCTGACCGAAACCTTTGCGGCCATCGAGATGGCCAAGCGCGCCGGTTACACCGCTGTCATTTCACACCGCTCGGGCGAAACCGAAGACTCGACGATTTCCGATATTGCCGTGGGCACCAACGCCGGCCAGATCAAGACCGGCTCGCTCTCGCGCTCGGACCGCATGGCCAAGTACAACCAGTTGCTGCGCATCGAAGAAGACCTGGGCGATGTAGCCAGCTACCCGGGCCGCTCGGCCTTTTACAACCTACGCTGATGGCCTCTAACGTGGGAAAACGGCTCTTGCCCCTGCTGATTGCGCTGCTGGTGATTTTCCAGTTGCAACTCTGGCTGGGTCGGGGAAGTATTCCCAACGTCAGACAAATGGAGCGTGATCTCAGCGAGCAACTGGCGCGCAACCAGCAGGCCAAGTCGCGCAACGAGCAACTTCAAGCCGAAGTGCGCGACCTCAAGGAAGGCCTGGAAATCGTTGAAGAAAAAGCCCGAACGGAGCTGGGCATGGTCAAGCCCAACGAGATTTTTGTACAGGTCAATAAATAGCGCTGGCCGCCCGCGCCCTCCATGAAACCGGTGAAAGTGGCTGTGTTAGGCGCAGCGGGTACTGGCAAAACGGCGCTGACACGCGCACTCAAGCAATCGCTGACACCCGCCTTGGCCGATTCAAATGCATCAAGGGGCGCTGCTGACGCGCCGGGCTGGTACATCACTGAGCAAAGCCCGCTGCAAGAATGGCTGTCCGGGCAAACGCCGCAAAGCCTTCTGGGCGAACAAGCTGATTGCCCCGGGCTTGAGGCCGTTTTGACGCAGCAACGCGGCTTTGACCATCACTTGTTAATGGCGCTGGACATACCGGCAGCACTGGCCGCTGGCATGGCTGATGGCGGTAAACAACGCCAGCAGATGGACGCCCTGCTGCGCAGCACCCTGGTGCAGGCGGGACTGCCTTTTCAGGTGATCTACGGGCTGGGTGAGCACAGGCTGGCGCAAGCGCTGGCGGCTCTGGGAAAGCCGGTGGCAGAATCCGGGGCCGGTCGCAAACCCTGGGTCTGGGTCTGCGACAAATGCAGCGACCCGGTCTGCGAGCACCGCCTGCTCAGCGATCTGCTGGCCAGTCGCCAGGACTGAGGCTAGCGGCTCAGTGCAAGTTGTCAGCGGGTGGTAACTGCAGCGCCTGCTCGGTAAAAAGTTGCGCAGCATCGACCGGGTCAAAGCTGTACTGTTTGCCGCAAAATTCGCAAGCAACTTCGACATCAGCGCGCTCAGCCAAAATACTTTCGACCTCCGCCACACCCAGGCCACGCAGCATATTGCCCACCCGCTCACGCGAGCAACTGCAGGCAAAACTGGGCGTGAGCGGCTCAAAGCGCGTGATGCTTTCTTCCCAGAACAAACGGCGCAAGATGGTGTCCACGTCCAGCGTGAGCAACTCTTGCGGTTTGAGCGTGGAGGCCAGGATGGCTATGCGGTTGTAGTGCTCGTTCAAGCCGATCTCGTCTTCATTGGCCTGCTGGTCGAGCTGGCCCTCCAGATTGCCCTGACCTTTGACGGGCAGGCGCTGAATCAACAGCCCGGCCGCCACCTCGCCATTGGCTGCGAGCACGAGACGGGTGTCAAGCTGCTCGCTTTGCAGCATGTAGTGCTCCAGCACTTCGCTGATTTTCTCCAGCTTTTCATGTTGATCGCCAAACAGCGGAACCACGCCCTGGTAGGGTTGCTGACCCGGCAAGCGGTCTTTGGGGTCCAGCGTGATGGCGCAGCGCCCCAAATTATTTTGATTGACCAACTCACTCAAAGAAGCACCTGCCTGAACGCCTTCAGGCCCGGCGGCAGCCAGCGTGGCGGTGGCGCGCAAACTCAAGTCGGGTTGAACTTCAGCCACCGCCAGCTTGAGCGGGCCATCGCCAAAAATTTGCAACACGAGTGCGCCATTGAACTTGATATTGCTTTGCATCAGCGCTGCGGCGGCCGTCATTTCGCCCAGCAATTGCATCACCTCGGGTGGGTAGCCGCCAGCCGTCTCACGGCGCAGGAGAATCTCGCGCCAGGCATCGTCCAGGCGCACCAGCATGCCGCGCACCGGCAAGCCATCGAAAATAAATTTATGAAGTTCAGACATTCAGTAGCTTGCAGTCATCAGCCGATTTTTTTGAGTTCAGACCGGTAGCGCCTGGCGTTGTCCACATAGTGGTGAGCAGCCGACTTCAAGCCTTCGATCTGCTCAGTCGTCAGTTGCCGCACCACCTTGGCCGGGCTGCCCAGAATCATGGAGCCGTCCGGGAATTCCTTGCCCTCGGTGATCAGCGCGCCAGCGCCCACCAGACAGTTCTTGCCGATGCGGGCGCCGTTGAGCACGACCGACTGTATGCCGATCAGCGAGCCATCCCCAATGGTGCAGCCATGCAGCATCACCTGATGGCCTATGGTCACGCCATCGCCTATGTTCAAGGGCTTACCGGGGTCCGCATGCAGTACACAGCCGTCCTGCACATTGCTGCCGCAGCCGATGTGAATGGTTTCTGTGTCGCCGCGCACCACGGTGCCAAACCAGACGCTGCTGTCCTGGGCCATCGTCACCTGGCCTATGACCTGAGCGCTGTCTGCCACCCAGGCAGAAGGATGCAGGTCGGGCTTGAGTTCGCCGATTTGATAGATGGCCATGGTGTCCTTGTTCAATGCGCTTCAAAGGCTCAGATTGTAAGTAGGCGTGGCCCGGATAATGTAGCCATGCTCTGCCTGCGCCAACAAGCTCTCCAAGTCATCCTCATGCAAGGCGCCGATGTCAAGGCCGCCGCCGTGCGCGCCTTGCCTCCCGTGCTGCAACTCGACGACAAGGCGCGATGCCGCCTGCTGGCCGAGCCGCCCGGCGTACCGGGTCGCCCCGCCCGCCCGGAACTGCGCCACCCCAGCGAGATGAAAAACCGCGCAGTCGGCAGCGTTGAAGGCCGCGCCGCGCTGCTGCATGCACTGGCGCACATTGAAAGCAATGCGATTGACCTGGCGCTAGACATTATTTGGCGCTTCGAAGGCATGCCAGAAGCTTTTTACCTGGACTGGCTGCAGGTAGCGCGTGAAGAAGCTTTGCATTTCGAGTTGCTGCATGCACACCTGCGCGAACTCGGCTTTGCCTATGGCGACTTTCCGGCGCACACCGGCTTGTGGGACATGGCCGAAAAAACCAGCGGCGACCTGCTGGCCCGCCTGGCCCTGGTACCGCGTACCCTGGAGGCGCGCGGACTCGATGCCTCGCCGGCCATACGCCATAAACTGATTTCGGTCGGCGACCGGCGCGGTGGCGAGATCATCGACATCATCCTGCGCGACGAGATCGGTCACGTCGCTGTGGGCAACCACTGGTACCGCCATCTGTGCCGGCAACAAGCGCTGGACCCTGTCCACACCTATGCCGAACTGGCCTTGCGCTACGGCGCGCCCACACTCAAGGGGCCATTTAATTTAGAAGCGCGCCGCGCTGCGGGCTTTGATGAAGCTGAGCTGGCCCTGCTGGGCCGGTAAGGCCAATCAATTTCACCTTGAAACGCGCTGCGTGCGCCGGGATGACGGAACCGTGCTCAACCTCTTGGATGGTGCTGCGCAAGCAGCGACTTGAGTCGCTCGCGCGCCACATGGGTGTAAATGGTGGTGGTGGAAATATCAGCGTGGCCCAGCAGCAACTGCACGGCGCGCAGGTCGGCGCCATGGTTGAGCAAATGGGTGGCAAAAGCGTGGCGCAAGTTGTGCGGTGACAAGGGGGAATGAATACCAGCCACCCGTGCGTATTTTTTGACCAGCATCCAGAACATCACCCGGCTCATGGCGCTACCGCGCGCGGTCACAAACAAGTCCTCGGTCTGCTGCCCGCCCAAGATGGCCGGCCGGCCCTTGGTCAGGTAGGTGTTGATGCTTTCACGCGCCACCTGACCAAAGGGCACCAGCCGCTCCTTGTTGCCCTTGCCCATGATGCGCAGCACGCCTTCGTTCATGCCCAGGTGGTAAGTCTTCAAACTGACCAGCTCGCTCACACGCAATCCACTGGCGTACAAGAGCTCGAGCATGGCGCTGTCGCGCA
Organism: Rhodoferax sp.; assembly: GCA_021737905.1. Taxonomy (GTDB): domain Bacteria; phylum Pseudomonadota; class Gammaproteobacteria; order Burkholderiales; family Burkholderiaceae_C; genus Polaromonas. The sequence goes on along the minus strand of JAIPDA010000074.1, from coordinate 5,107 downwards.
AACCCAGGGGGGATTCATCGGGCGCACGCAAAAGATCGTCAACCTGGGCCTCAGACATGGTTTTGGGCACGCGCAAGGCCTGGCGCGCTGATTGGAGTTTGAGCGTCGGGTCTTGCGTCAAACGGCGCTCACGCAGTGCCCAGCGAAAATAGCGCTTGAGCACGGTCAATCGGCGGTTGGCCGATGTCGCTTTGCTCGCCTCGTGCTTGAAGGCAAAGTAAGCATTCAGATCCGCTTCGCAAGTGCGGTCGATCTCGCCCTGTGCCAGGCCCTGGCTGCTCAGCCAGACCCCGTAGAGCGTCAAGTCCCGGCGGTAAGCGGCCAGCGTGTTTTTTGACAGGCCGTCTTCCAGCCAGAGCGCGTCAATGAAGGCGTCAATGCTGTGCTGGCTGGCAGGGCTGATTGGCATGGCGCAACCATACCAAAAACGCAGGGCTCAAAAAAAGCCCCGAAGCGCTTGGGCATCGGGGCCAGATTGGCAATCGGTCGCCGGAGCCGGCGGCCAACTGCGCGTGATCACTCCAGTTTCAAGCCTGCACTGTCGACAACTTTTTTGTAAACCTCAAACTCGGCTTTCATTTGCGCGGCAAATTGCTCGGGCGTATTGGCAACGATCAGGGAGCCGGTGTCTTCGATGCGCTTGCGCACAGCCGGGTCTTCCAGGGCCTTGCGAACGCCGGCATTGACCTTGTCAACCACCTCTTTAGGCAGGTTTTTAGGGCCGAGGATGCCGTAATAAGCCATGCGGTTCACCGGCTCCAGGCCGACTTCCTTGAAGGTAGGGATATCCGCCAGCACAGCCAGCCGCTGGGGTGCCGCCACCACGATGGGGATCAGGCGCTTTTGCTGAATGAAGGGCAGCGCAGAAGGCAGGTTGTCAAAAATGATCTGTACCTGACCGGCCACGGTGTCGTTGAGCGCCGGGCCGGCGCCACGGTAGGGAATGTGCGTGATGAAAGTGCCGGTCAGGTTTTTGAACAGCTCAGTTTGCAGGTGGCCGATGCCGCCCGTGCCGGACGATGCATAAGAGTACTTGCCCGGGCTTTTCTTGAGCTCGGCAAGGAACTCTTTGTAATTGCGCGCCGGAAAGCTGGGATGAACCGCAATGATGTTGGGCGTTGCGGCAATGTTGATGATCGAGGTGAAGTCGGTCAGCGCGTTGTAGGGCATTTTGGGGTTGATGGCCGGGTTGGCTGCCGTGGTTGACACCGTGGCCATGCCCAGGGAATAACCGTCCGGAGCGGACTTGGCCGTTTCGTTGGCACCCACCACGCCGCCACCGCCGGCCTTGTTTTCGATCAACACGGTCTGGCCCAGGGCCTTGCCCAGTGGCTCGGAGATGACGCGCGCCACGATGTCGGTGGTGCCGCCGGGTGCAAACGGCACTTGCAGCTTGATCGTTTTATTCGGATAAGCCTGCGCCAGCGCAGAACCGTGACCGGCGAGCAAGGCCAGAGAGGCGATCGCTGCGAAGGCGAGTGATTGACGAGCTTTCATATTTCAGTCCCTTTCAAATGACAAGAGATGGTATGTTATCTGCAAGCGCTGACAGCTTGACCTGTGGAATACGCATAAGGGCTTTCCCGATGCTGGAGGCGTTATCCTTGCACTGTGAATTACGTTGAACTCCTTGCCCCCGACTTCTCCCTCATCTTGCTGGGTTTCCTGCTGTGCCGCTATACCGCCCTGAACCGAGCGGTGTGGGAGCAGGCAGAAAAACTGGTGTTTTTTGTATTTTTTCCGGTGCTGCTGTTTCACTCGATCGTGAAAAGTCCGCTGGACCTGTCAGCCACATCCGGGCTGATTATGGGGGGCTTGACGCTGGCAGCCAGCGGCATTGCGCTGACCTATGTTCTGCCCTATTTGCCCTGGCTGGGCGCCAGACTCGATCGCCGCGAGCATGCCGCCTGCGCGCAAATCGGGTTTCGCTTTAACTCTTTCATCGCGCTGGCCATGGCCGAGCGCCTGGCCGGCCCTGAAGGCCTGCTGCTGATTGCCGTGTTGATCGGCGTGTGCGTGCCTATTTTCAATATGGCCGCCATTTGGCCCATGGCCAGGCATTCCCAAACCAACTTCGGCCGGGAGCTGCTGCGCAACCCCTTCATCATTGCCACGGTCAGCGGCTTGCTGGCTAACTTGCTGGGCTTTCACATTCCGAACTGGCTGGAGCCCAGCGTCAGCCGCATCGGTGCGGGCTCTTTGGCCCTGGGCCTGATGGCGGCAGGCGCCGGTATGCGTCTGGGCTCGATGAAAGAGGCCAAGGCACTGAGCGTGGCGGTGCTGCTGATCAAGCACATGCTGCTGCCGCTGGTGGCCTTGTTTCTGAGCCATGCATTGGGCTTGAGCAAGGCCCAAACCCTGGTGCTCTTAGCCTTTTCGGCCCTGCCCACCGCACCGACGGCCTACGTGCTGGCGGCCCGTATGGGCTACAACGGGCCGTTGGTGGCGGGCCTGGTGACGCTGTCCACGCTGCTGGGTTTGCTCAGTCTGCCCTTTGCCATCGCACTGAGCACCTTGAGGCCCTGGACCTGATCAATCGCCTTGCGCCAAGGCCCATTGCAAATGGTCCTGCAACAAAGTGCTCGGATCGTCCAGCCGGCTTCGCAAAGCCTGCTGCAAGACCTGTTGCTCTGCCAGCGCAGCCGGATCGGCCTGCCTCTGGCGCAGGCTGCGCAAAGCATTGCCCATGGCCACGGCCAGGTTGCGCAACCAGCGTTCATGGCCGATACGGTGGATCGGACTGCCTTCGGTGTGACGCAAAAACTCCGCTTCGCTCCAGCCCCACAGCGTGCACAGCTGCTGACCGGTCAAGCCGGCGCGCTCGTCAAAGTCAGGCAAGGCATTGCGCTGGGCGAACTTGTTCCATGGGCACACCAGCTGGCAGTCGTCGCAACCGTAAATACGGTTGCCCATCAGGGGGCGCAGCTCTAAAGGGATGGGCCCGGCGTGCTCAATCGTCAGGTAAGAAATGCAGCGCCGGGCATCAAGACGGTGCGCAGCCACGATGGCCTGCGTCGGGCACACCGTGATACAGGCATTGCAAGCGCCGCAGTGGGGTGTCAACGCCTGGCTGTGAGGCAGCGCCAGGTCCACATAAATCTCCCCCAGAAAAAACATGGAGCCGGCTTCACGGTTGAGCAGCAGCGTGTGTTTGCCGCGCCAGCCCTGACCGCTGCGCTCGGCCAGCTCGACCTCCAGCACCGGGGCTGAATCGGTGAAAGCACGATGGCCAAAAGGCCCTACATGCTGGGCAATGCGCTCGGCCAGTTTTTGCAGCCGGGCCCGCAAGACCTTGTGATAATCCCTCCCCCGCGCATAAACGGATACCACCGCTTCAGTCGGCCGCGTCAGCCGCGCCAGTTCCCGCGACTGCCAGTCGGCATCGAGCTCCGGCGTCTGGGCCGGCAAATAGTCCATGCGCGCAGTGATCACGCTCACAGTGCCGGGCACCAGCTCGGCCGGTCTGGCACGTTTGAGCCCGTGGGCTGCCATGAAATGCATGTCCCCATGAAAGCCTGCAGCCAACCAGGCCGATAATCCGGGTTCTGCCGTCGACAGGTCCACACCTGCCACGCCAATTTGCGAGAATCCAAGCTCACGTGCCCAAACCTGGATGTCAGACACGAATTGATGGCTATTGAGTTTCACCGCCCTATTGTAAAAACTCTGGCCTGGCCGGATGAACAGCACACGCGCGACTTCGCCCGAGCGCTGGCACTGCGCGTGCAAGCCGCTGGCCCGGACCTGTGCGCCAGCATCACGCTCGAAGGCGATTTGGGTGCCGGCAAAACCACCTTGGTACGCCATCTCCTGCAAGCGCTGGGAGTGGCAGGTCGCATCAAAAGCCCGACCTATGCCGTGGTCGAACCCTACAGCGTGGCCGGCGCCGGCGCAAAGCCACTGGCCATCTGGCACTTTGACTTTTACCGCTTCAACGACCCGGATGAATGGGAGGAGGCAGGCTTTCGCGACATCTTTGCCGGCCCCGGCCTCAAACTCGTTGAATGGCCCGACAAAGCCGGCCGGCACCTGCCAGCTGCCGACCTGCGCTTGTGCCTGGAAACTATCCAAGGCGATGGTGATGCGCAAGAGCGCCGCGTCAGTTTGCATGCCCTCACACCCACGGGCGCCGCCCTGATGGCAGCATGACGCCAACAAAAGCCACCCGGCGCCAACTGCTGCAAAGCGGCAGCCTGGTCTTGCTGCTGGGCGTTCGGCAAATTGCCCGGGGAGCTGAAATTCTGGCGGTGCGGGTCTGGCCCGCCAAGGACTACACGCGTTTGACCATCGAGTCAGACAGCGAAATCAAGGCGCGCCAGTTCTTGATTGCGGACCCGCCGCGCGTGGCCATCGACATCGAGGGCATTGATCTCTTGCCGGCGCTGCGCGAGCTGGTTGCCAAGGTCCGGCCGGATGACCCGAACATTGCAGGCATACGCGTCGGGCAAAACGCACCGGGCGTGCTGCGCCTGGTGATTGACCTCAAGCAAGCAGTGCTGCCGCAGGTCTTCACGCTCAAGCCGGTGGCGCCTTACCAGCACCGGCTGGTGTTTGACCTGTACCCGCAAAAACCCCTGGACCCCCTCGAAGCGCTGATCGCCGAGCGACTCAAAGACCAGGAAGCCAAGACCCCGTTACCGGCTCCCAATGCGCCAGCAGCTTCCCCGCCGGCCACCTCCAATGCCGCGGCAGATCCGCTGGGTGAGTTGATTGCCGGAGCAGCTCGTCGCACTGAAAAAGCCCCCCTGCCGTCGGGCCAGACCGGGTCTGTGCGCCCGCCGGCCAAGCCCCTTGCAACAGACCGACTGGTGATCGTTGCCCTGGACCCCGGTCATGGTGGCGAAGACCCTGGCGCCATCGGCCCGGGCGGCACGCGTGAAAAAGACGTGGTGCTGCAAATCGCCATGCAACTGCGCGAGCGCATCAACCAGCAACCCCATATGCGTGCTTACCTCACGCGCGAAGCTGATTTTTTTGTGCCCCTGCATGTGCGCGTGCAAAAAGCCAGGCGCGTGCAAGCTGACTTGTTCATCAGCATCCATGCGGATGCTTTTTTCTCAGACCGGCCGCAAGGTGCCAGCGTGTTTGCACTGAGCGACCGGGGCGC
>JAIPDA010000073.1 GCA_021737905.1 Rhodoferax sp. | reverse complement strand
AGCCAGCTGAGTCGCCATTCAGGCAAATGCAAGCCGCAGGGCAAGCAGCGCTACGGCCGCGACGACCAACAAGGCCCACAGCATGCGCTTTTGCTTGCGGGGCAATGCATCCATGCCCGCAATCAATTGCGTGTTTTGCTCTGCTAACTCAGACACCAGGGCCGGAGATTCGGCCAACTGCTGGTGCAAGCGCATGCTGACGGCCCGCAAAGCCATGACATCGGTCTTCAAACTGAGCAATGTAGGCTCGGCTTCAACTGTTGATGTTGTGTCAGCGGGATCTTGCGCAGCGGCCCCCTTATGGGCGACGTTGTCCCACAGTTTTTTGGCGCCTGCAGCCACTTTGGGCGCGTTACGCACCACATCAGACCAGGGCACGCTTTGAAGCACTGTCAGCCAAGGTATAGGCATACAAAACCTTTGCGTAGAAAAAATGTGTGTCAGCCCGCCAACATCAGCCCTTGAGCGAATTCCGGTAGTTGGTGATGCCGTCTGTGATTTCTTTTTTAGCCGACTCCGGGCCTTCCCAGCCGTTGATCTTGACCCACTTGCCTTCTTCCAGGTCTTTGTAATGCTCAAAGAAGTGGGCAATGGTTTTCAGGCGCAGCGGGTTCAGGTCTTCGGGCTTTTGCCACTGGGTGTAGATCGACAAGATTTTGTCGGTCGGCACCGCCAGCACCTTGCCGTCTTCGCCGGCTTCGTCGGTCATCTTCAAAATGCCGATGGGGCGGCAAGTCACCACCACACCGGGGATCAAGGGTACCGGCGTGATCACCAGCACGTCCACCGGGTCGCCGTCACCGCTGATGGTGTTCGGCACATAACCGTAGTTCGTCGGGTAATGCATGGACGTGCTCATGAAGCGGTCCACAAAAATCGCGCCGGACTCTTTGTCGACTTCGTACTTCACCGGATCCGCGTTCATCGGGATTTCAATGATCACATTGAACGTGTCGGGTGCATTTTTGCCGGGGGTGACTTTGGATAAGGACATGGGTTCTCGGTAATTTTGGTAAACAAGCTGGTTGAAATGATGAAGGGGTCACGGCCATGCAGGCTGACCGCTGTTTAACTAGTATTTACCCTCATTTTACTGATGCCGGCCTTACGCGAACTGGGAACACTCATCTTTTCGCGTTAAATTCCCTGTGTTGGCCAATTGACACCAGACAGTGCTGGGGTTGAGGAAGCAACGCAAGGCGGTGTTCGCCCCAGCCTTGCAACCGAACCTTTAAGACAAAACAACTGGAGAATAGCTATGGTTGGCAACTCAGCGCTCATTTTGGCGCTCGCCTGTGGACTTATCGCCGTGGTGTACGGCGTCTGGGCCCGCAGCTGGATCCTCTCTCAAGACGCCGGAAATGCGCGCATGCAGGAAATAGCAGCCGCCATCCAGACCGGTGCGGCCGCCTACCTGGCGCGTCAATACAAAACCATCTCCATCGTCGGCGTTGTGCTGGCCGTGCTGATCGGTGTTTTTCTGGACGGCCTGACCGCCACTGGCTTTGTGGTCGGCGCGGTGCTCTCCGGCGCCTGCGGCTTTATCGGTATGAACGTGTCGGTGCGTGCCAATGTCCGCACGGCCCAGGCAGCCACCCGCGGCATCGGCCCCGCCCTGGACGTCGCCTTTCGCGGCGGCGCCATCACCGGCATGCTGGTGGTGGGCCTGGGTTTGTTGGGCGTGACCGGTTTTTACTGGTTTTTGGTCGGCAACGGCAACCTGACGCCCGATAAAAACCTGGCCAACTTGCTCAACCCGCTGATCGGTTTTGCCTTCGGCTCCTCGCTGATCTCCATCTTCGCCCGACTGGGCGGCGGCATCTTCACCAAGGGCGCTGACGTAGGCGCTGACCTGGTGGGTAAAGTCGAAGCCGGCATACCGGAAGACGACCCACGCAACCCGGCCGTGATTGCCGACAACGTCGGCGACAACGTCGGCGACTGCGCCGGCATGGCCGCTGACTTGTTTGAAACCTACGCGGTCACGCTGATTGCCACCATGGTGCTGGGCGCATTGCTCGTGACTTCGGCCCCGGCCAGCGCCGTGGTTTACCCGCTGGCACTCGGTGCGGTGTCCATCATCGCGTCCATCATCGGCTGCTCCTTCGCCAAAGCTTCGCCCGGCGTGAAGAACGTCATGCCGGCGCTTTACAAAGGCCTGGCGATTGCCGGCGGTTTGTCACTGGTGGCGTTTTACTTCGTCACCACCTGGTTGATGCCCGACAACGCGATTGCCGCCAGCGGCAGCCAGATGAAGCTCTTCGGCGCCTGCGCCGTCGGCCTGGTCTTGACAGCTGCGCTGGTCTGGGTGACCGAGTACTACACCGGCACGCAGTACGCACCGGTCAAGCACATTGCGCAAGCGTCTACCACCGGCCACGGCACCAACATCATTGCCGGCCTGGGCGTGTCGATGCGTTCGACCGCCTGGCCCGTGATTTTTGTCTGTATTGCTATTTTGGTGTCGTACAAACTGGCAGGCTTGTTCGGCATTGCGATTGCCGCTACGTCGATGCTGAGCATGGCCGGCATTGTGGTGGCGCTAGATGCCTACGGCCCTATCACCGACAACGCCGGCGGCATTGCCGAAATGGCTGAGCTGCCGCCCGAGGTACGCGCCGTGACCGACCCACTGGACGCGGTGGGCAACACCACCAAGGCCGTGACCAAAGGCTATGCGATTGGCTCTGCCGGCTTGGCTGCACTGGTGCTGTTTGCAGACTACACCCACAAGCTGGAAGCCTACGGCAAAGCCATCAGCTTTGACCTGAGCGACCCGATGGTGATCGTCGGTTTGTTTATAGGCGGCCTGATCCCTTACCTGTTCGGCGCCATGGCCATGGAAGCCGTGGGCCGCGCTGCGGGCTCTGTCGTGGTGGAAGTGCGCCGCCAGTTTGCTGACGGTGAGATCATGGCCGGCAAACGCAAGCCTGACTACAGCGCTGCAGTAGACATGCTGACCACCTCCGCCATCAAGGAAATGATCATTCCGTCGCTGCTGCCCGTGGTGGTGCCGATTCTGGTTGGTCTGCTGCTCGGCCCCAAAGCATTGGGCGGCCTGCTCATGGGCACCATCGTCACAGGCCTCTTTGTCGCCATTTCCATGTGCACCGGCGGCGGTGCCTGGGACAACGCCAAAAAGTACATTGAAGACGGTAACCACGGCGGCAAAGGCTCGGAAGCACACAAAGCCGCTGTCACAGGCGACACCGTGGGCGACCCCTACAAAGACACCGCCGGCCCGGCTGTGAACCCGCTGATCAAGATCATCAACATCGTGGCCCTGCTCATCGTGCCATTGATGATGAAGTTCCACGGCGGTTGAGCGCCACTAACCGGCCTGGCGCCGGGTTCTTAAAAAGCCCGCTTTCTAGCGGGCTTTTTTTATGCCAGCTGAAAATGACCGGCATCGATGCTGTGCGGGCAAGGTCAAGCATGGTTGGGGCGGACATGCCAAAATGATTTGCAAACAATGTCTAACAAAAAGCCTCAGATGAATCCAAACCCACCCTCTGCCATGAGACTCAAAGGATTCTGGCAACAAGCTCTTTTTTTGGGGTGCATTGAATTACGCATTTTCAAGCGCAACACCCAGCTCTTATGGGCTTGCGGCATCGTGCTGTTTATTCCCGCCATCTACCTGCTGATTTACCTCTCCAGTGTGTGGGATCCGACAGGCCGTGCAATAAATTTGCCTGTGGGGCTGGTTAACCAGGACCAAGGTTTTACCTACCAGGATAAATCCGTCAATGTCGGCAACGAGATCATCCGCCGCCTCGAAGATAAAAAACAGTTTGGTTACCGCAAATTAGACAACGCGCAGGAGGCACGGCAAATGGTGCGCAGCGGGCAACTCGCCTTCACGCTCATCATTCCTGCCAACTTCAGCGAAAACGCCATCCCGGCGCAGGAAGAAGGCAGCGGGCAACTCGTGGTCTATGCCTCGGCCGGCAACAACTATGAAAGCTCCTTGCTGGCCGCTCAATTTGCACGTGTTTTGGGGGAAGATGTCAACAGAACCTTGAGCGAGCAACGCTGGGCTTTGGTGCTCAGCTCCAGTGTCGGCTCTCAGCAAGGGGTCGAGCGCTTGCGCGAAGGTGTTGCCAAACTCAGTCAAGGGGCCAAAGAATTAGCAAGCGGCACAGCCAAAACTGAAGAGGCCAGCGCCGGCATGAAACAAGGTTTTGTGCGATTGCAAAGCAGCATTGACAAGCTGACCGAAGGCACCCAAACATTGGGTAACGGTATTCGTGCCACAGCAGGCGGCCTGCCCCCTGCCGAGAATGTACGCAGTCTGCGTCTCGGTGCCGAATCTCTGGCTGCGGGCCACCAGGATCTGAGCAAAGGTCTTAATGAGTTGCTCACCGGCCACCAAAAGCTGCTGCAAAGCGTCGAAGCTTTGAAGATCGACTTGGACAATCGCCTGTTCGTACCTGCCCCGCTGCTCGAAGGGGTGACCCAATTAAGCGAAAGCATGGTGCAAATCGATCAAGGCTTGCGTCAAGCGGCAGACGGGCAGCAAAAACTCAGTACAGGAATGTCTTCGCTGAACAACAACCTCAGGACACTGACATTTGGAATTCGAGATTTACGCAGGGGAATGAATTCCATGACAGGCGCTCTTCCTGAAGAGCAGCAAATCAATCAACTGAGCACCGGCACGGCCGAATTAGCCCAAAATTTTCAACAACTCCACGAAGGCATTCAACGAGTGACCGAAGGAGCCCAATACCTGACGGTCGGATTGGATCTGATGCTCACAGAACTTCCAGGGACGGCGCCCGCTATGGGTGGCAGTGCAGCGGGTTTGGCGCATTCTGTTTCGCCGCAACTGGAAATAGAGGACGCAGTTGCTAACTACGGCAGCGGCTTTGCCCCCAATATCATTCCCTTGGCCCTTTGGTTGGGCGCAGGGGTGGCAGCATTTTTGATCCATGTTCGCCTGCAGCCCAGACTGGCAAAGCGGTTTTCGCGCAGGGCACTTGTTTCAGGCAAGGTTTTTGTCCCCTCAGTGCTGGTGTTGATTCAGGCGGCATTGATTTTTGCAATAGTCCGCTTCGTGCTGAATATCGCAGTTCAAAACCCTGCCGCCTTGGCATTGACCTTGGCCTGTAGCGCTTTGACCTTCATGCTCATTGTGTTTGCGTTGACACGCGCACTGGGTGATGCAGGCAAAGCGCTTGCCATGCTATTTTTAGCCCTGCAGATTTCGGCATCCGGTGGCTTTATCCCGGTTGAACTGACGGGAAGTGTTTACTCAGAAATCAGCCCTTGGTTACCCATGACCTGGGTTGTCAAAAGCATCAAAGCCAGCATGTTTGGCGCCTACGAAAGCAATTGGCAAAGCCCCTTGATGATCGTCGCAGCCTGGGGAATCTGCGCTCTAGCGGTTGCAACTTTCGTCGGGCGCTGGCGCTTTGTAGCATCCAGAAACATGCGCCCGACAATGGAGTTGTAGCCCTACTACCCAAACCGCCTCGTCGCTACTGCGTCTCTTGGCTTGCTACTCTACTATCAACGCCTTAACCCTGCCCCATGAAAATCGTCAACATCCTCGAATCCACGCTCCCGATCAAGTCGGACATCCGCAACGCCTACATCGACTTCTCGAAGATGACCCTCAGCTTGGTGGCGGTGGTGACAGACGTGATCCGGGACGGCAAACCGGTGGTGGGCTACGGCTTCAACTCCAACGGCCGCTACGGCCAGGGCGGGCTGATACGCGAACGGTTTCTACCGCGCCTGCTCGATGCGCCGCCAGAATCCTTGTTGAGCGACACCGGCGACAACCTGGATCCCCACAAGATCTGGGCCCGCATGATGACCAACGAAAAACCGGGCGGTCACGGTGAGCGCTCGGTCGCTGTCGGCACCATCGACATGGCTGTGTGGGACGCTGTAGCCAAGATCGAAGGCAAACCCCTCTTTCAATTGCTGGCCGAACTCTACGGCAACGGCACGCCCAACCCGCGTGTTTTTGTTTACGCGGCCGGTGGTTATTACTACCCCGGCAAAGGCATTGAGCAGCTGCAACGCGAGATGACGAGTTACATCGAGCGCGGCTACTCGGTGGTCAAAATGAAGATAGGCGGCGCTTCGCTTTCCGATGACTGCGAACGCATCGAGTCGGTGCTCATGATCCTCGGCCCCGGCCAGCATCTGGCGGTTGACGCCAACGGCCGCTTTGACCTGCCCACAGCCATGGCCTACGGCCGCGCGCTGTCGCAATACCCCTTGTTCTGGTACGAAGAAGCCGGCGACCCGCTCGACTACGAACTGCAAGCCAAACTTGGCGAGGTCTACCAGGGCTCTATGGCCACCGGGGAAAACCTGTTCTCGATGCAGGACGCCCGCAACCTGATACGCCACGGCGGCATGCGTCCCGACCGCGACTGGCTGCAGTTTGACTGCGCCCTGAGCTACGGCCTGGTGGAGTATTTGCGCACGCTGGACATGCTCAAGGACAACGGCTGGTCACCCGCACGCTGTATTCCGCATGGCGGCCACCAGATGTCTCTGGCCATTGCCGCCGGCCTGGGTCTGGGCGGTAACGAAAGCTACCCGGACCTGTTCCAACCCTTCGGGGGTTTTCCCGATGGTGTCAAAGTGCAAAATGGCTACGTCGACTTGCCGCCCTTGCCAGGGATTGGTTTTGAGGGCAAGTCAGACCTGATCAGCGTGATGCGTCAGCTCGCCAGCTGATTTGGCATCGTATCTGACATGGGTTTATTTAATACAAGGAGACACAACATGATTCGCAGAACCCTCATCAGCCTTTCAGTGATTGCCAGCCTCGGTGCTGCACTGCCGCCGTCTGTGCTGGCCCAGTCCGACTACCCGACCAAGCCGGTCAAGTTCATCGTGCCGTTTCCGCCTGGTGGTACCAGCGACATCATGGGTCGCATGGCCGCCGAAGAACTCGGCAAGATCCTCAAACAGCCCTTTTTGGTCGAAAACATCGGTGGCGCCGGCGGCGTGATCGGTACCGAGCGCGCGCTCAAGGCAACACCTGACGGTTACACGATCGTGATGACCGGCGTGGGACAGAACGCCGTGGCCCATGGATTGGATCCCAAGCCCAAGTACAACTCCAACACGGACTTTGTTCACATTTCGCAAATTCACTCCGGCCCCAATGTGCTGGTGGTGCATCCGGAAACACCCTTCAAAACACTGAAGGACCTGGTCGATTTCGCCAAGAAAAACCCCGGCAAATTGGACTACGGTTACACGCCCGCAGCCTCAGGTCACATGGCGATGGAGCAGTTCAAGCAGACCGCCGGCATCTTCATGCTGGGTATTCCTTACCGGGGCGGCGGCCCGATGATGACGGACATGCTGGGTGGCACCATCAAGCTGATGTTCATCAACCAGGACGTTGCCTTGCAACACGTCAAGACCGGCAAACTGCGAGCACTGGCCGTCAGCAGCGCTCAGCGCAACCCGCTGTACCCCGATGTGCCCACCGTGGCGGAGTCAGGCTACAAAGGCTTTGAAGCGCTGTCCTGGTCCGGCCTTTCGGTGCCCAAAGGCACACCCCAGGCGGTGGTTGACAAGCTCGAAGCTGCAATGTCTCAAGCCATGCTCTCGCCCGCTATCAAGCAGCGCATGGAGTCCAACGGTTTTGTGGTGCCGGCGCAAGGCTCCAAGCACTACACAGAATTCGTCAAGAGCGAAGAAATACTCTGGACCAAAGTCATCAAAACGGCCGGCATCAAATCGCAATAAGCCGCGCTGAGCTTGCCCCCTGTTTCAAGGCACGGGGCAAGCCTCAGGACCTCTGTCTGCAGGACTACAGCGTCTTAGCAGGCCTGGCCTTGGCGATGCAGCAGCCAGGCCGGCGCATCTTGCAGGGCCACCGGGCGCAAAAAGCGGTCCATGGCGGCGTCGCCGACCGAGGTGGTCATAGGCTGTGTGGACGACGGCCAGGGGCCGCCGTGTTGCTGAGCGGCCGTCACAGCCACGCCGGTTGGTACACCGGCAAACAAGACCCGGCCTGCGATCTGGGTGGCATGACGAACCAATTGACGCGCTTCGGCGCTTTCTGTTTCTACACCCCACAGCGAGACTGTGAGGCTGCCGCCCACAGCGCGTAAAACATCCAGCGCTTGAGCCACATGTTCGGCGCGCACAATCAAACTGGCCGGTCCGAAGACTTCATCATGCAATGCGGTCTTGGCAATGAACTCCCGGGCGGAGACTTCAGCCAGAAAGGGGCGCGGCGCTTCAGCGCTGCCGTCTTCATGCAGCAGTGTCGTCACGCCAGCCTTGATCATGTGAGCCACGCCCGCATCAAAAGCGATGCGCATGGCGGGGGTCAACATGGCGTGCGGCATTTGTGCAGCCAGGGCGCTTTGTAATTGCGTCACAAAGGCGTCGCTGGCTGCGTCTTTGAGCAGCACGATCACACCGGGGCTGGTGCAGAACTGGCCGCAGCCAAGGGAAATAGAACCGGCCAGCGTTGCCGCCAATTCAGCGCCGCGTGCAGCCAGGATGCCGGGCAGCGCCACCACGGGGTTGACAGAGCCGAGCTCGCCGTAAAAAGGTATGGGGCGAGGCCGTGCGTTGGCCACGGCTTGCAAGGCAGCGCCGCCACGGGTCGAGCCGGTGAAAGCGCCTGCAGCGATGGCGGGGTGCTGCACCAGGCGCACGCCGACATCTGAGCCGCCGCCCTGGATCATGCCGATCAGACCCGCGGGCAAACCTTGCGCTTTGAGCACTTGCTGGATCAAACCAAAAACGCGGTTGGACAAATGCAGGTGCCCCGAATGCGCCTTGATGACAACCGGACAACCGGCCGCCAGCGCCGAGGCTGTGTCACCGCCGAGCACGGAAAAAGCGAAGGGGAAATTACTGGCCGAGAACATGGCCACCGGACCCAGGGGCACGCGCACACGCACCATGGCGGGGTGACCGACTGGCGGGCCGCCAGCCACGGCGGGGTCGTCGGTGAACTTGAAGGCATCGCCACGCTCGGCCATGTCCGCAAAACGGCGCAACTGAAATGCCGTGCGGTCCAGCTCACCATTGAGGCGCACGGGCCCGAGGGCTGTTTCTTCGTCGGCCAGCGGGACCAGGGCTTCGCGGTCGGCTTCGAGGGCGCTCGCCAGGCCGCGCAGCAAGGCTGCACGCACGCTGCCGGCGCTGGCAGACCAGTCGCCAAAGGTGGCAGCAGCAGCTTCAGCGGCGGCGTCGACCTGGGCTTCGGTGGAGGCTGGCAGAGGAGCGCCAAAGGCTTCGCCGGTACGGGCTTTGATGGATTGAAGGGTTTTCATGTGCTCACAGAGGCAGTTGGGTTGAAAAATGGGCCGGGCGCAGCGCGCCAAGACTCAAGCTTGTTGCCCGACATGTTAATACTTTGCAAATACACGGCTTTATGGGCAACCCAGAAGCTGGCCAGCCCACGGCTTGGCGCATGCGAAGAGCGCAAAATACAGCCATGCAACTGAATTACATCGCCAACACAGCGCAAGCCTCTTGCAGCGGCTTGGTGATTCCCATGCTGGACCCGTCCGACGGGCAGGTTTTTGACCAGATTCAGCGCAGCAACGCCGCCGACATTGACGACGCCGTGCGCGCCGCGCATGACTGCCTGCAGCGCCACTGGCGCCAAGTGAGTGCCGCCGAGCGTGGCCGCCTGCTGATGCAGCTGTCGCACAAAATCACCGAGCATGCCGAAGAGCTCGCGGCCATCGAGCAACGCGACTGCGGCAAACCGACCCAGCAGGCCCGCGCCGATGCCCATGCGCTGGCACGTTACTTTGAGTTTTACGCAGGGGCCTGCGACAAGTTGCACGGCGAAACCATTCCCTACCAGACCGGCTTCAGCGTGCTGACCTGGCGCGAGCCGCACGGGGTGACCGGCCACATCATTCCGTGGAACTACCCGATGCAGATATTCGGGCGCAGCGTGGGCGGTGCGCTGGCGGCCGGCAATGTCTGCGTGGTCAAGCCGGCCGAAGACGCCTGCCTGTCGCTGCTGCATGTGGCTGAGCTGGCGGCTGAGGCCAGCTTTCCGCCGGGGGCGATCAACATCGTCACCGGTTACGGCCATGAAGTCGGCGACGCGCTGGCACGCCATCCCGGCATCGACCACATCAGCTTCACCGGC
>JAIPDA010000072.1 GCA_021737905.1 Rhodoferax sp. | reverse complement strand
TAGCGTCCAAAGCGCTCACCGCCCACCACCGATTCGAGCAGAAAGCTGTACTTGCCGCCGTCTTTGGAAAAGGCCAGCTTAAGGTAGAGCGAGAGTGGCGTTTCGAGGTCGGCAAAGGCCTCAACCATCAGGGGAATGCGGTTGTAGCCTTGCTGCGCCAGGCTTTTGAATTCAAGTTCAGAGATCAAAACATGTCCTTTCGGCGTGGCCTGCGCTGCGGCAGCACCACACGGTTCATTCAAAACGCCTCGCACTGGCGCTGGGGCCGGGAGGCTATGGGAACCGACGCAAGGTCGGGCGCATCAGGGGGCTGACGTCAGCGCTGAGCGAGACGCGCGGGGCCGGCGCTCAGGCGCGCAGCAAATGGCAGCGACGCCAGGGCCAGGCTCCTCGGTCGCTACAACCTGTACGTGTGATGCGGTGAATGAACATGTGACTCAAAGTGTAGCAAAGGCCAGCTGGTCCAGCGAATCGACATAGCCGTCGGCGTCAACCTCGCGGATGGGCCTGCCGTGGTTGTAGCCGTAGCTCACCAGCACCACCGGGCAGCCGGCGGCGCGGGCGGCCAGGCCGTCGTTTTCAGAGTCGCCGATCATCAGGGTCTGCGCGGCCAGTGTGCCCAGGGCCTCGCAGGTCTTGTGCAGTGGCAGGGGGTCGGGTTTTTTGCGCTCAAAACTGTCGCCGCCGAACACCTGCGTAAAAAAAACGTCCAGCCCTTTGGCCTTGAGCAGGGGCAGCGCAAAGTTGAGCGGTTTGTTGGTCAAGCAGGCCAGTTGCAAGCCGCTGGCCTGCCATTGCTGCAAACCGGCCAGCACGCCGGGGTACACCGTAGAAAAAGCGCCATTGATGTCCAGGTAGTGGCGCTGGTAAATGCGCCAGGCCGGTTCCATGAGGGCATCTACTTGCGGCAAGGCCAGCTGGTGCTCCAACACAGCGCGGATCAAGTGCTCGGAGCCCCTGCCCACGGTGCGCTCCACCAGCGCGCGGGTCACGGGGGGCAAATCCAGCTCGGCCAGCATGCGGTTGAGAGCCGCCTCAAAGTCGCCCAGCGTGTCCACCATGGTGCCGTCCAGATCGACGATCACGCCACGCACATCGGGCATTGAGAACGGCAGCGACATCGACATTGGCAGCGGCAAGCTCAACGGGCCAGCTCGATGCGCATGGCGTCGATCACCGACTTGTAGTCGGGCTTGCCGAAAATGGCGCTGCCGGCCACAAAGCTGTCCGCGCCGGCGGCCGCCACGCGGGCGATGTTGTCGGTCTTGATGCCGCCGTCCACTTCAAGCCGGATGTCCCTGCCCGAGGCGTCGATACGCTTGCGCGCCTGCTCGATCTTGCGCAGCGCCGAGTCAATGAAACTCTGGCCGCCAAAGCCCGGGTTGACGCTCATGATCAAAATCAGGTCGATGTCGTCAATCACCCAGTCCAGCACATCCAGCGGCTCGGCCGGGTTGAAGGCCAGGCCGGCCTTGCAGCCCTTGGTCTTGATGGCCTGCACGCTGCGGTGCACATGGCCTGAGGCGTCGGGGTGAAAGCTGATGTAGTCGGCGCCCGCATCGGCAAAGGCCGCGGCCAGCGCATCGACCGGCTGCACCATCAGATGCACATCGATAGGCACCTTGCGGCCATCGGCGGTGACGGCATGCGGCTTGAGCGCGCTGCAGATCATGGGGCCGAAAGTCAGGTTGGGCACGTAGTGGTTGTCCATCACGTCAAAATGAATCCAGTCGGCGCCGGCGGCGATGACGTTTTTGACTTCCTCACCCAGCCGGGCGAAGTCGGCCGACAAGATGGAGGGGGCGATTTGGTAAGCGGGTTTGGCGTTTTTGGGCATGGCTGGATTGTCGCTTAAGCGCCGGCGCAGGCTATGGCCAGGCGAGCAAGGTAACTGGCCGGGATAGTGGCCGCGTTAACATGCAAGCCTTCATTCTCAATACCATGCCGACCTACCAATTTTCCTGCGAAGTCCTGCCGCGTTACCTGCCGGAACAGTCCGAGCCAGAGAACCAGCTGTTTGCTTTTTCGTACACCGTGACCATCACCAACACCGGTGAGGCGGCGGCCCAGCTGATTGCGCGCCACTGGTTTATCAGCGACGCCAACGGTCACAGCGACGAAGTCAAAGGCCTGGGCGTGGTCGGCCACCAGCCGCTGCTGCGGCCGGGCGAGTCTTTTCAGTACAGCAGTGCTTCACGCTTGCGCACCGCCACCGGCACCATGCACGGCCAGTACTTCTGCGTGGCTGAAGACGGCACGCGTTTTGAGGCCGAGATTCCCATGTTCGTGCTGGAAGCCACGCCCGGTTCGCCCGCCCGCGTGCTGCACTGAAAGCCACTGCGCCTGCCAGCCCCGGCGCGTTATGCTGAGCGCTTATGGGTGAATTTGACCTGATCGAACGCTTCTTCAAGCGCCCGGCACGCCGCGCGGTGCTGGGCATTGGTGACGACTGCGCGCTGCTGCAAACGCCGGCCGGCTCGCACATGGCGATTTCAACCGACATGTTGGTGCAGGGCCGGCATTTTTTTACCGACGTGGACCCGCGCTGCCTGGGCCATAAAGCGCTGGCCGTTAATTTGAGCGATCTGGCGGCCTGCGGCGCCGAACCGATGGGCTTCACGCTGGCCTTGGCACTGCCGCACATTGACGAGGTCTGGCTGGCGGCATTTGCCGGAGGACTTTTCGCACTGGCCGACAGCCACGGTTGCGAGCTGGTTGGCGGCGACACCACGCGTGGCCCGCTGACTATCGGCATCACTGTTTTTGGCAGCGTGCCAGCCCCGGGCGGTCAAAGCCAGGCCCTGCTGCGCAGCGGCGCGCATCCGGGCGACGACATCTATGCGAGCGGTCATCTGGGTGATGCGCGGCTGGCACTGCAAGCCCTGCAAGGCCAGCTTTCTTTGCCGCCTGCCTTGCTCAAGGCAACGCGGCTGCGCCTGGAAGAACCCAGCCCCCGCATCGCGCTCGGTATGGCGCTGCGCGGCCTGGCCAGCGCGGCGATGGACCTCAGCGACGGCTTGGTCGGCGACCTCGGGCATCTGCTCAAAGCCTCGCAGGTCGGCGCCACGCTGAACACCGAAACCGTGCTTGAACGCATGGCTGCGCGCTCGCACGATGTCTGGGCTGGCGCGGGCGTGAGCCACGCGCAGGCACTGCACTGCGTGCTGTCCGGCGGCGACGACTACGAGCTACTGTTCACGGCGCCGCCCACCGCACGCAGCGCCGTCCTGGCCGCAGCCCAGAGCAGCGACACGCCGGTCACTTGCATTGGCCGTATCGATGCCCAGCCCGGCTTGCGACTGCTCGATGCAACGGGCGCCCCCATGCCGCACCATTTCGCTTCCTTTGACCATTTCGCATGAACGACCCCGACGCCTTGCCCTCACATCCAACCCCGATGCGGCGCCCCACGGCGCGCTTCATGCTGGCGCATCCTGCGCATGTGATTGCGCTGGGTTTCGGCTCGGGTTTGAGCCCGGTGGCGCCCGGCACCGTCGGCACGCTGTGGGCCTGGCTGTGCTTTGTAGCCCTGCAGCAATGGCTTTCCAGCTCGCAACTGGGACTGCTGATTGCCGCCGCTTTTTTGCTGGGCTGGTGGGCCTGCACAGTCACAGCGCAACACATGCAAGTGGCCGACTCGGGCCATGTCGTTTGGGACGAGATCGCCGCTTTCTGGCTGGTACTCTGGCTGCTCATGCCGGCAGGCTGGCTGATGCAGCTGGCCGCCTTTGCGCTGTTTCGCGCATTTGACGCCCTCAAGCCCGAGCCCATCGCCTGGGCGGACCGGCACTTCAAGGGTTTCGGTCCGCGTGGTGGCTTTGGCATCATGTTGGACGACTTGCTGGCCGCCTTTTGCACGCTGCTCGTGCTGGCCCTCTGGAAAGCCTGGTGGTGAACGACCCCTCTTCATTTGATGATGCACCGGCCCTGACCCGGCTGCTGGCCACACGGCTGCTGGCCAATGGGCAGATGATGGCCGCAGCCGAAAGCTGCACTGGCGGCATGATCGCCGCCGCCTGCACCGATCTGGCAGGTTCGAGCGCCTGGTTCGAGCGTGGCTTTGTGAGCTATTCCAACGAAGCCAAGACCGAACTGCTGGGCGTTCCGGCAGCGCTGATTGCCGAACACGGCGCCGTCAGCGAGCCGGTGGTGCGTGCCATGGCGCAAGGCGCAGTGCAGCGCTCACGCGCCCAGGTGGCTGTGGCCGTCACCGGCGTCGCGGGGCCGGGCGGCGGCAGCGCCGGCAAGCCCGTGGGCAGCGTCTGGTTTGGCTGGGCCACACCCGCCGGTGTGGTGACGCAGTTATGCCAGTTTGAAGGCGACCGGCATCAGGTGCGGCTGGCCAGCGTGCAGCACGCCTTGCAGCGGCTGGCCGATCTGCTGGTAACTTGAAATCAGCGCCTGACAATTAGGTTTCCCCTAGGATGAGCGGCGGCAAACTCATGTAAGCTAAGCGACAGTTTGCAAAAAAATGAAGCGCCTTGACGCGCTTTCTAGAGAGGAAATCGATGCTGATTGGGGTACCTGCAGAGACCGTGCCGGGTGAAACGCGCGTTGCGCTCACGCCTGAGACGGCCAAAAAACTCAAAGCACAAGGGCACACGGTGCGCGTGCAATCCGGTGCCGGTGTGGCCGCCAGCGTGCCTGACGCCGCCTACGAAGCCGTGGGCGCCGAGATCACCGATGCCGCCGGTGCCTATGCCGCCGACATCGTGCTCAAGGTGCGCTGCCCGCAAGACAGCGAGATGTCACTGGCACGATCCGGCAGTGTGCTGATGGGCATGCTCAACCCGTTTGACGCCAGCGGCCTGCAGCGTCTGGCCACGGCCGGCCTGACGTCTTTTGCACTTGAATCGGCGCCACGCACAAGCCGGGCCCAGAGCATGGACGTGCTCAGCTCACAAGCCAACATTGCCGGCTACAAGGCCGTGATGATGGCGGCCGATAGCTACCAGCGCTTTTTCCCCATGCTGATGACAGCCGCCGGCACGGTCAAGGCCGCCCGCGTGGTCATCCTGGGCGTTGGCGTGGCCGGCCTGCAAGCCATTGCCACGGCCAAACGTCTGGGCGCAGTGATCGAGGCGTCTGACGTGCGCCCCAGCGTGAAAGAGCAGGTTGAGTCGCTGGGCGGCAAGTTCATCGACGTGCCCTACGAAACCGACGAAGAGCGCGAAGCCGCCGTCGGTGTGGGTGGTTACGCCAAGCCCATGCCGGCGAGCTGGCTGGAGCGCCAGAAGGCTGAAGTGGCCAAGCGCGTGGCGCAGGCTGACATCGTCATCACCACCGCCCTGATCCCCGGCCGCGCCGCGCCGGTGCTGGTCACCGAAGACATGGTCAAAGCCATGAAGCCGGGCAGCGTCATCGTGGACCTGGCTGCGCCGCAAGGCGGCAACTGCCCGCTGACCGAGCCGGGCCAAACCGTTGTCAAGCACGGCGTCACGCTGATCGGCGAGACCAATGTGCCCGCTCTGGTGGCCGCTGACGCCAGCGCGCTGTATGCGCGCAACCTGCTGGACTTCCTCAAGCTCATCATCACCAAAGATGGCGCGCTCAACATCGACCTTGAAGACGACATCGTTGCCGCCTGTCTGATGACGCAAGGCGGCGCAGTCAAGAAAAAATAAACCCGCTGCGCCGGCTCCTGCCCGCACCGCCCTGCCTCATTTAGGAACCAAGACCATGGAACTCGCCTCCCCCGGAATCATCAACCTGATTATTTTTGTGCTGGCCATTTACGTCGGCTACCACGTGGTGTGGACCGTCACGCCGGCACTGCACACGCCATTGATGGCGGTGACCAACGCCATCTCAGCCATCGTCATCGTGGGTGCCATGCTGGCTGCCGCGCTGACCGTCACGCCGCTGGGCAAAACCATGGGCACACTGGCCGTGGCGCTGGCTGCCGTCAATGTCTTTGGCGGCTTCCTGGTGACACGCCGCATGCTTGAAATGTTCAAGAAGAAAGACAAGAAAGCTGCATCCGCAGCTGACGCGGGAGCGGCCAAATGAGCATGAACCTGGTCACCCTGCTGTACCTGCTGGCCTCGGTCTGTTTCATACAGGCGCTCAAGGGCCTGTCGCATCCCACCACCTCGATCCGCGGCAATATTTTCGGCATGAGCGGCATGGCGATTGCTGTGCTGACCACCGGCGCGCTGATTGTCGAAACTGCGGGCGGTTCGGCCCAGGGCATGGTGTATGTCATGGCTGCCCTCGTCGTAGGCGGCGCCGCCGGCACCCTGATGGCCCAACGCGTCGAGATGACCAAGATGCCGGAGCTGGTCGCCTTCATGCACTCCATGATCGGTCTGGCCGCGGTGTTCATTGCGGTGGCCGCCATGGCCGAGCCGGACGCCTTCCAAATTGTCTCCAAGGGCCTGGGCACCGCTGACATTCCGGCGGGCAACCGGCTTGAGTTGTTTCTGGGCGCAGCCATTGGCGCGATCACTTTCAGCGGCTCGGTGATTGCCTTTGGCAAGCTCAGCGGCCAGTACAAGTTCCGCTTATTTCAGGGTGCGCCCGTCACCTTTGGCGGTCAACACATGCTCAACCTGGTGCTTGGGCTGGCCACGCTGGCGCTGGGCCTGGTGTTCACTTTCACAGGCAGCTGGAACGCGTTTTTCGCCATGCTGGCGCTGTCCTTTGTGCTCGGCGTGCTGATCATCATCCCCATCGGCGGGGCCGACATGCCGGTGGTGGTGTCCATGCTCAACAGCTACTCGGGCTGGGCGGCAGCGGGTATCGGTTTTTCGCTGAACAACGCCATGCTGATCGTCGCCGGTTCGCTGGTGGGCTCGTCGGGCGCCATCCTCTCGTACATCATGTGCAAGGCGATGAACCGCTCTTTCTTTAACGTGATCCTGGGCGGCTTTGGCGGCGAGGCCGGCGCAGCCGCTGCCGGCGCTGCGGTTCAGCGCAACGTCAAATCCGGCTCGGCCGACGACGCCGCTTTCATCCTGGGCAACGCCGAGTCCGTCATCATCGTGCCGGGCTACGGTCTGGCGGTGGCCCGTGCCCAGCACTCGGTCAAGGAGCTGGCCCAAAAGCTCACCGACAAGGGCATCTCCGTCAAGTACGCCATCCACCCGGTGGCCGGCCGCATGCCCGGCCACATGAACGTGCTGCTGGCCGAGGCCGAAGTGCCTTATGACCAGGTTCATGAGATGGAAGACATCAACGCCGAGTTCGGCCAGGCCGACGTGGCCATCATTCTGGGTGCCAACGACGTGGTCAACCCGGCTGCGCACGTCAAGGGCAGCGCCATTTACGGCATGCCCATCCTGGAAGCCTACAAAGCCAAAACCATCATCGTCAACAAGCGCTCGATGGCCGCCGGTTATGCCGGCCTGGACAACGAGCTCTTTTACATGGACAAGACCATGATGGTTTTTGGTGACGCCAAGAAAGTGATTGAAGACATGGGCAAGGCCATCGAATAATTTTCATCCCAATCCAACCCCGCGTGATTGAAAGGTACCTATGAACACCCTGCTCACAGACCGCCCCTGGCTCAAGTCTTACCCGCCCGGCGTGCCCGCCGATATTGACGCATCGCAATACCCTTCGCTGGTCAAGCTGATGGAAGAGGGCTTTGCCAAATTCAGCGAACGCACAGCCTACAGCTTCATGGGCAAGGACATCAGCTTCGGTCAGACCGACGAGATGTCCAAGGCACTGGGCGCCTACTTACAAAGTCTGGGTCTGGCCAAGGGCGACCGCGTCGCCATCATGATGCCCAACTGCCCGCAGTACCCGGTGGCCGTGGCCGCCATCCTGCGTGCCGGCTTTGTGGTGGTCAATGTGAATCCGCTGTACACGCCGCGCGAGCTGGAATACCAACTCAAAGACTCGGGCTCCAAAGCCATTGTGATCATCGAGAATTTTGCCGCCACGCTCGAGGCTTGCATCAGCCGCACGCCCGTGCGGCACGTGGTGCTGTGCGCCATGGGCGATCAACTGGGTTGGCTCAAAGGCCCCCTGGTCAATTACGTGGTGCGCAATGTCAAGAAAATGGTGCCCGCCTTCACACTTCCGGCCACTGTCCGCTTTAACGATGCGGTGGCGCTGGGACGCAAGGCCAAGCTGACCCGGCCTGAACTCAAGCCCGACGATGTCGCCGTGCTGCAATACACGGGCGGAACCACCGGCGTATCCAAGGGTGCGGTGCTGCTGCACCGCAATGTCATCGCCAATTTGTTGCAGTCCGAAGCCTGGAATTCACCCGCCATGGCCGGCTTGCCGGAAGGCACGCAAAACACTTATGTCTGCGCCTTGCCGCTGTACCACATCTTTGCTTTCACCGTGAACATGATGCTGGGCATGCGCGTGGGTGCCAAGAACATCTTGATACCCAACCCGCGTGATCTGGCCGCGGTTCTCAAAGAGCTGGCCAAGCACCAGGTACACAGCTTTCCGGCTGTCAGCACGCTGTTCAACGGCCTGGTGAATCACCCGGATTTCAACAAAGTGGACTGGTCGCATTTGCGGGTGTCGCTGGGCGGCGGCATGGCTGTGCAAAGTGCGGTGGCCAAACTCTGGCTCGAGAAAACCGGCTGCCCTATTTGTGAAGGCTATGGCCTGTCGGAAACCTCGCCCTCGGCCAGCTGCAACCCGACCATCAGCAAAGTATTCACCGGCACCATTGGCGTGCCGATTCCCAGCACATGGTTCAAGCTGCTGGACGACGAGGGTCGCGAAGTTGCGCAAGGCCAGCCGGGCGAAATTGCCATCAAAGGCCCGCAGGTCATGGCCGGCTACTGGCAGCGGCCCGATGAAACTGCCAAGGTCATGACGCCCGACGGCTACTTCAAGTCGGGCGACATCGGCATCATTGACGAGCAAGGCTTCTTCAAGATCATCGACCGCAAGAAAGACATGATTCTGGTGAGCGGCTTCAATGTCTACCCGAACGAAATAGAAGAAGTCGTCGGCCAACTCGAGGGTGTGATGGAATGCGCCTGCGTCGGCATGCCTGATGAAAAATCGGGTGAGGCCGTCAAGCTGGTGATTGTCAAGAAAAACCCATCCCTGACCGAATCCCAGGTTCAGGCCTATTGCGCCGCCAACCTGACCGGCTACAAGCAACCCAAAGTGATCGAGTTCCGCACGGAACTGCCCAAAACCCCGGTCGGCAAAATCCTGCGTCGGGAATTGCGCGACAAAAAATGAGCCCGGCTGGCAGCACCGCCATTCTGAGCGCGCTGCCCGAAGAACAGGCCGGCTTGCTGGCGCAGCTTGAAGGCGCCCGGCGGCACACTGTGGCCTCGCGTGACTTCTGGCTGGGCCGGCTGCAAGGCCGGCCGGTTGTGCTGGCCCTGTCGCGTATCGGCAAGGTCTCTGCCAGCCTGACGGCATCAGTCCTGATCGGGCACCTGGGCGTCAGCCGCATTATTTTTACGGGGGTGGCCGGCGGTCTGGCACCCGGGGTGAGGGTTGGCGATGTGGTGGTGGCGCAGGACTTCATTCAGCACGACCTTGACGCCTCGCCCCTCTTTCCGCGTTACGAAGTGCCTCTTTACGGGCGCGCACGCTTTGCCTGCGAACCCGCGCTGACGTCCCTGCTGAGCATGGCCGCCATGCAGGCACTCGGGCCAGACAGCACAGCGGCGATGGGGCTGCCGGCCGACGCCAAAGTACACAGCGGACTGATTGCCAGCGGCGACTGTTTCGTCTCCAGCGCTGAAGCGTCCCGCGCCTTGCAGTCGGCCTTGCGCTCCGCGGGGCATGAAGCTCTGGCCGTTGAAATGGAAGGCGCCGCCGTGGCCCAGGTCTGCGCCGACTACGACGTGCCCTTCGCCGCCATGCGCACCATCTCCGACCGCGCCGACGACACAGCCCATATCGACTTCCCCCGTTTCGTGAACGAAGTCGCCAGCCGCTACGCCCTGGCCATCATCAAGCAACTGATGCAAAGCCTGCCAGCCAGCTGAGCGGGCTCAATCAAAGCCGAAGATCGATTCCCGCCTGCGCGGGAATGACAGGAAAATATCTGCCCAACAACACGAACTCTAACCAAGCAAAGGCCGAGGAGCCGGCTTAGCCGGGCCACAGGCCGCGCCCCCTGCAAGGGGGGAGGAGCCTTACACGCAGTGAAGGCTCAACGGGGGTGAACTTACTTTCAGGCCCGAATGCCTTGCCCCCTGCAAGGGGGGAGGAGCGCTAC
>JAIPDA010000071.1 GCA_021737905.1 Rhodoferax sp. | reverse complement strand
GAGATCCGCTCCCTGGGCATCGACATCGAGCTCGAGCGTTCTTAATTCAACAGGAAAGAAAAGGTTCACACCATGAAATCACTACTCGACCTGTTCAAGCAATTCACGCCGGATGAGCATTTCGATGCCATCAAAATCGGCATGGCCTCGCCAGAGAAGATCCGTTCGTGGTCTTTCGGCGAAGTCAAAAAGCCTGAAACCATCAACTACCGTACCTTCAAGCCAGAGCGCGACGGTCTTTTTTGCGCCAAGATCTTTGGCCCCATCAAAGACTACGAATGCCTGTGCGGCAAGTACAAGCGCCTGAAGCACCGCGGTGTCATCTGCGAGAAGTGCGGCGTTGAAGTCACGCAGACCAAGGTTCGCCGCGAGCGCATGGGTCACATCGACCTGGCCGCACCCTGCGCGCACATCTGGTTCTTGAAGTCGCTGCCGTCGCGTCTGGGCCTGGTGCTCGACATGACGCTGCGCGACATCGAACGCGTGCTGTACTTTGAAGCTTACGTTGTGACCGATCCCGGCATGACCCCGCTGAAAAAATTCAGCATCATGTCCGAAGACGATTACGACACCAAGCGCAAGGAATTCGGTGATGAGTTCACCGCCAAGATGGGCGCTGAAGGCATCAAGGACCTGCTCGAAGGTCTGGACCTGGACGTCGAAATCGACAAGCTGCGCAATGACTTGACCGGCTCCGAAATCAAGATCAAGAAAAACGCCAAGCGTTTGAAATTGATGGAAGCGTTCAAGAAGTCCGGCATCAAGCCGCATTGGATGGTGCTCGACGTGCTGCCCGTGCTGCCGCCGGACCTGCGTCCGCTGGTGCCGCTGGACGGCGGTCGCTTTGCGACCTCTGACCTGAACGATCTGTACCGCCGCGTCATCAACCGCAACAGCCGTCTGCGCCGCTTGCTCGAGTTGAAAGCCCCTGAGATCATTGCGCGCAACGAAAAGCGCATGCTGCAAGAAGCCGTGGACAGCTTGCTGGACAACGGCCGCCGCGGCAAGGCCATGACGGGCGCCAACAAGCGCGCACTCAAGTCGCTGGCCGACATGATCAAAGGCAAGTCGGGTCGTTTCCGTCAGAACTTGCTGGGCAAACGCGTCGACTACTCGGGTCGTTCCGTCATCACCGTGGGCCCGACACTCAAACTGCACCAGTGCGGCTTGCCCAAGCTGATGGCGCTGGAACTCTTCAAGCCTTTCATCTTCTCGCGCCTCGAAGCCATGGGCATCGCGACCACGATCAAGGCCGCCAAGAAGGAAGTCGAATCCGGCACCCCGGTGGTGTGGGACATTCTGGAAGAGGTCATCAAAGAGCACCCCGTGATGCTCAACCGTGCGCCTACGCTGCACCGTCTGGGCATCCAGGCGTTCGAGCCGATCCTGATCGAAGGCAAGGCCATCCAGCTGCACCCGCTCGTCTGCTCGGCTTTCAACGCCGACTTCGACGGCGACCAGATGGCTGTTCACGTGCCGCTGTCAGTCGAAGCGCAAATGGAAGCCCGCACCCTCATGCTGGCCTCCAACAACATTCTGTTCCCGGCCAACGGCGAGCCGTCGATTGTTCCGTCGCAAGACGTGGTGCTGGGTCTGTACTACACGACCCGTGACCGCATCAACGGTAAGGGCGAGGGCCTGATCTTCGCCGACACCGGTGAAGTACAGCGCGCGTTTGACGCGGGCGAAGTCGACCTCAACGCCAAGATCAATGTGCGCCTGACCGAGTATGTCAAGGACAAGGAAACCGGCGAGTTCACGCCCTCGACCAAGCTGTGGGAAACCACCGCCGGCCGTGCGTTGCTCTCCGAGATCCTGCCCAAGGGTTTGCCTTTCTCCAACATCAACAAGGCGTTGAAGAAAAAAGAAATCTCCAAGCTGATCAACGTGTCTTTCCGCAAGTGCGGTTTGAAAGAGACCGTGGTGTTTGCCGACAAGCTCTTGCAAAACGGTTTCCGTCTGGCCACCAAGTCCGGCATCTCGATCTGCATCGACGACATGCTGGTGCCTAAAGAAAAGCCGAGCATCATTGAGCGTTCGGAAAAAGATGTCAAAGAGATCGAGCAGCAATATGTCTCCGGTCTGGTGACTTCCGGCGAGCGCTACAACAAGGTGGTGGACATCTGGGGCAAAGCCGGCGACGAAGTCTCCAAAGTGATGATGGCCCAGTTGGCCAAAGAGCGCACCATTGACCGTCATGGCAAAGAAGTCGATCAGGAATCGTTCAACTCGATTTACATGATGGCCGACTCCGGTGCCCGCGGCTCTGCAGCGCAGATTCGCCAGCTCGCCGGTATGCGCGGTTTGATGGCCAAGCCTGACGGCTCGATCATCGAGACGCCGATCACCGCGAACTTCCGCGAAGGCCTGAACGTGCTTCAGTACTTCATCTCCACGCACGGTGCGCGTAAAGGTCTGGCTGACACGGCGCTCAAAACCGCCAACTCCGGTTACCTGACACGCCGTCTGTGCGACGTGGTGCAAGACCTGGTGGTGACCGAAGACGATTGCGGCACAACCGACGGCTCGCTGATGCGCGCCATCGTCGAGGGCGGCGAAACCATCGAATCCCTGCGCGACCGTGTTCTCGGCCGCACCGTGGTCGAAGATGTGATGCACCCTGAAAATCGCTCGGTGGTCGTCAAGGCCGGTGTGCTGCTCGACGAAGACCTGCTCGACGAGCTCGAAGCCGCTGGTGTCGATGAAGTCAAGGTCCGCACCGCACTGACCTGTGCCACCCGCTTTGGCCTGTGCGCCAAGTGCTATGGCCGCGACCTGGGTCGTGGCGGTCTGATCAATACCGGCGAAGCCGTCGGTATCATCGCCGCCCAGTCCATCGGCGAGCCCGGCACGCAGCTGACGATGCGCACCTTCCACATCGGTGGTGCCGCTTCGCGCGCAGCGATTGCTTCGAGCGTCGAAGCCAAGTCCAGCGGCAAGATCGGTTTCAATGCACCGATGCGCTATGTGACCAACGGCAAAGGCGAGCTGGTCGTGATTGCCCGTTCCGGCGAGATCGTCATTCATGACGAGCACGGCCGCGAGCGTGAGCGTCACAAGGTGCCGTACGGCGCCATCCTGACGGTCAAGGCAGACCAGGCCATCAAGGCCGGCGCCATTCTGGCCAACTGGGACCCGCTGACCCGCCCGATCATCACCGAATTCGCCGGCAAGGTGCTGTTCGAGAATGTCGAAGAAGGCGTTACCGTGGCCAAGCAGCTCGACGAAGTGACCGGTCTGTCCACCCTGGTGGTGATCGATCCGAAACGTCGCGGCGCCACCAAGGTGATCCGTCCTCAGGTCAAACTGATCGACGCTTCCGGCAGCGAAGTCAAGATCCCCGGTACCGACCACTCGGTGACCATCGGCTTTCCGATCGGTGCCCTGGTGCAAGTGCGTGACGGTCAGGATGTGGGCCCCGGCGAAGTGCTGGCGCGTATCCCGGTCGAAGGTCAGAAAACGCGCGACATCACCGGCGGTCTGCCGCGTGTGGCCGAGCTGTTCGAAGCCCGCACGCCCAAAGACAAGGGCACGCTGGCAGAGATGACCGGCACCGTGTCTTTCGGCAAAGAAACCAAAGGCAAGATTCGCCTGCAGATCACCGACCCTGAAGGCAAGGTCTGGGAAGACCTGGTGCCGAAAGAGAAAAACATTCTCGTGCACGAAGGCCAGGTTGTGAACAAGGGCGAGTCGATCGTGGACGGCCCGGCCGATCCGCAAGACATTCTGCGCCTCTTGGGCATGGAAGAGCTGGCCCGCTACATCGTCGATGAAGTGCAGGACGTCTACCGTCTGCAGGGTGTGAAGATCAACGACAAGCACATCGAAGTGATTGTTCGTCAGATGCTGCGCCGTGTGGTGGTTGAGAGTGTTGGTGACTCCACCTACATTGCCGGCGAGCAGGTCGAGCGCTCGGTCATCCTGGACGCCAACGACGCCCTGCGCGCCGAAGGCAAGATCCCGGCGACTTTCAGCAACCTGTTGCTGGGTATCACCAAGGCATCGCTTTCTACCGATTCGTTCATCTCCGCAGCTTCCTTCCAGGAAACCACGCGCGTGCTGACCGAAGCGGCCATCATGGGCAAGCGCGACGAGTTGCGCGGCTTGAAGGAAAACGTGATCGTCGGTCGTTTGATCCCTGCCGGTACCGGCATGGCTTACCACCAGGCACGCAAGGCCAAGGAGCAAATGGACGACGCCGAGCGCCGCGCCATTGCTGAAGCCGAAGCCGCCGAGCTGGAAGCTCTGTCGCCTGCTGAGACCAGCGAAGGCGCTGACGGCCAGGCTTGATGCGGGTCTAAGCGCAGGCGCAGCCTCAAGGGCAAAGCCCCGTGCCGGTTCAGGCGCGGGGCTTTTTTTATGCGGCGGCCGTGTCAGCTAAAGTCGGTGTTCTGGTCTTGTACATGAAAGTTAAATTGAGCCATGAGTACAAATTCCATTGCCTTGCTGGCGCTGCTGGCCTTGTTGGTTTTCTGGGTGCTGGGCGCCTACAACCGGCTGGTACGGCTCAAGGAGCTGATTGCCGATGCCTTCGTGGCGATTGATCTGCAATTTCAGGAAAGGCATGATCTGATTCTCAGACTGGTTGAGGTGGCCGGCGAATTTCTGCAGCACGACCCGCAAGCGCTGACGCCCCTGGTGCAAGCACGCAAGACGGTCAGCGTTGCCAACGACGCGCTGCGTTCAAGGCCCAGCAGCGGTCTGCTGGCCACCCAGTTGATGACTGCCGAAGAAAGCCTGCAGCAGCAGTTTGACCATCTGTGGACAGGCGTTTCAACACTGGCCATGCAAGCCGACCCCAAGGTGCGCGAGCTGGCCCAGCAACTCACCGCCATTCAGAGCAAACTGACTTTTGCCTGTCAGGCTTTCAACCTTGCTGCGCAGCAATTTAACGCCGCACAGTTGCAGTTTCCTACCCTTTTGGTGGCCCGACTGTTCGGCTTTACGCCCGCCATTGCGCTGCGGCTGGGCCAAACGGATGTCTGAGCCGGTGCGCCAGGCCTCTCCCGCCAGGCCGGCCCACACAGAGCAAGTGCCGCTTTGGCTGCAGCTGCAAGGCGCCGCTGCGCTGTTGATGGCGGTGCGCGCCGGCCGTTCCATGACAGCCGAGCTCGAGCGCCTTACGCCCCACCTGCGGCCCGGCGTTCAGGCCCTGGGCTTTCATGCGCTGCGCTGGCTGGGTCTGGCCGAGGCATTGCGCCAGCAACTGGTCAGCCGCGAGCCACCGCCGCAAGCTGATGCCCTGCTGTGTGTGGCGCTGGCGTTGGCCGCGCAAGTCGATGAGTCGCTTTATTCCGCTTACACCCTGGTGGACCAGGCGGTAGAAGCAGCCAAGCAAGGTGAAGAAACCCGGCACCAGGCGAGTTTCATCAACGGCTGTCTACGCCGGTTTTTGCGCGAAAGCCAAACCATGCTGGCCGCGTGCGAGCGCAAACCCCAGGCTGTCTGGAACCATCCTCAGTGGTGGATTGACGGTGTCCGCAAAGACCATCCGCAGGCCTGGCAGGCGATTTTGCAGGCCAACAACAGCCGCGCACCCCTGTGCTTGCGGGTCAACAAACGCCAGATCAGCCGGCCCGACTACCTGCTGGCCTTGCAGAGCGCAGGTATTGACGCTGCGCCTGTCGGTGAGCAAGGCGTGCTGCTGTCAACGGCTTGCCCCGTACCTCGGCTGCCCGGTTATGCCGAGGGCCATTTTTCAGTGCAGGATGCCGGCGCCCAACTTGCGGCGCAGCTCTTGCTGACCGGGTTGACAGCCCCCGCCGGTCAGCCGCTTCAGCTGCTTGACGCCTGCGCTGCCCCCGGCGGAAAAACCGCGCACCTGCTGGAATTGGCCGATGCCCGTGTGCTGGCGCTGGACATTGACGCTCATCGCTGCGAGCGCGTTGCGCACAACCTGGAGCGTCTGCAGTTGAAGGCACAGATGGTGGTGGCTGACGCCGGTCAGCCCGCCGGGTGGTGGGACGGCCGTATGTTCGACGGCATCTTGCTCGATGCGCCCTGTACTGCTTCCGGCATTGTTCGCCGGCATCCTGATGTGCGCTGGTTGCGCCGACCCGGCGACATTGCGCAGCTGGCTGCCCAGCAAAAACGCCTGTTAGAGGCCCTTTGGCCGCTGCTGCGACCGGGCGGGCGTTTACTCTATTGCACCTGCTCGGTTTTCAATGCGGAAGGGCAAGGGCAGATTGAAACGTTTCTTATGCGCCACACTGAGGCGCTATTGCTGCCGTCCCCCGGTCATTTGCTGCCCCAAAGCGGCATGGTGGCCCCTGTATTCCCGGACAATTTACTGCGTGAGTACGATGGTTTTTATTACGCACTGCTGGAAAAGCAGCCTCATTAAGGTCTGCGCGAAGCGTTGCAGGCTCCAGGGCCTGCTGGTCATGGCCGTGCTGTGGGCCGCTTTGTGTGCCAGCTGGCCTGCCAACGCCGCTGGCGCCCAGCTGACCCAGCTCAAAACCCAAAGCACTGACGAGGGTATTTACCTCAGCGCCAACCTGAGCTTTGAATTGCCCGCCGTGGTCGAAGACGCCTTGCTCAAGGGCATTCCGCTTTTCTTTGTGCTGGAGGTCGATATCCTGCGCGAACGCTGGTACTGGATAGACCAGCGCGCCGCTGCAGCCTCACGCACCATCCGGCTGGCTTACCAGCCATTGACCCGGCGCTGGCGCGTGAACATCGGCTCGGGCCTGATTGGCAGCACCAGCAGCCTGCGTGCCACCTTCAACCAAAATTACGACACCCTGGCCGAGGCCCTGTCGGCTGTACAGCGCGTGGCGCGCTGGAAGGTCGCTGAGCCGGCCGAGGTTCGCCCTGGCGCAGATTACAAGCTGAAGTTCAGCTTCAAGCTCGACCTGTCCCAATTGCCCAGACCTTTTCAGATCGGTATGGCCGGGCAGCGTGACTGGTCCATTGAGTTAGAGCACAGCCAAAAAATGCTGCTGCAAGCCAGCACCGCAGCCGATATCGTGAAGGACACACCGCAGGACGGCATCAGAGACGGTGCAGCCGGGGAAGCGCTGAAGTGAACAGCTTACCGAGCCCGCAACCGGCGCGCTACAACCGTGCCATGCGCTGGACGCTGGGTGTGGGCGTGGGCGTGATGGTGGCGCTGGGTCTGGTGCTCATTTTCCTGCTCACCTTGGCCACTGGCAACCGCGAGCTGTATGAGCGTAACTACACCCTGCTTTTAGGTTTGAATATCGCTGTGGCTGCGGTCTTGCTTGCGGCTATCGGTTGGATTGTGGTGCGCTTGTTTTTACGGCTTCGCCAGCGCAAGTTCGGCAGCCGGCTGCTGCTCAAGCTGGCGGCAATTTTTGCATTGGTGGGTCTGTTCCCGGGCCTGACTATTTATGTGGTGTCTTACCAGTTCGTTTCGCGTTCGATTGAAAGCTGGTTTGATGTCAAGGTCGAAAGCGCTTTGGCTGCCGGTCTTAATTTGGGTCGCTCGTCGCTGGACGCCCTGGCGGCAGACCTGGGCAACCGCACACTTCAGGCGGCCACACAGATGTCTTTGGCCAAAGACCCTTCACCCGGTTTGGCGCTGGAGCGGCTGCGTGAGCAAATCGGTGCCAAGGACCTGTTGCTGTGGGGAGCCTCCGGGCAGCTGATTTCCAGCGCCGGCCAGTCCCGCTTTATTTTGCAGCCCGACCGGCCTTCGGCGCAGCAATTCCGGCTGGCGCGTTCGCAGCGGGTGGCGACCCAGATCGAGGGCTTGGACGATACGCTGTCGGCCGGCACAGCCGCATCGGCACCGACTGCCCGCATCCGAGCGCTTGCGCTGGTCACTGACTCTAACTTCGGGCTCAGCAGCAGCGAACGGTTTTTACAAGCCGCTGAAGATCTGCCCCCCGAACTGGTGGCCAACGCCATTGCCGTGCAAGAGGCTAACCGTGAATACCAGGAACGTGCGCTGGCTCGCAGCGGTCTGCGCAAGATGTACATCGGCACACTCACCCTGAGCCTGTTTCTGGCGGTGTTCGGCGCCGTATTGCTGGCCGTGCTGCTGGGCACCCAGTTAGCGCGCCCGCTCTTGCTGCTGGCCGAAGGTGTGCGCCAGGTGGCGCAGGGCGACCTGCGGCCCAAGGAGGTGCTCAGCAGCAAGGACGAGCTGGGCGGACTCACGCGTTCATTTGCCGACATGACACAACAGCTCTCAGATGCGCGATCGGCCGTGCAGCAAAGCATGAGCCAGGTCGACGCTGCACGCGCTAATTTGCAGGCTATTTTGGACAACCTCACCGCGGGTGTGCTGGTGCTCGACAGCCAGGGCCGAATCCGTTCCAGCAACCCGGGTGCCGCGCGCATTTTGCGCGTCGCGCTGAGCACTTACCACGGCCAGTTGCTCTCGCAGGTGCCGGGGCTGGACGTCTTCGGCCGTGGCGTGCAGTCTCAGTTTGAGGCCTACCTGGCTGAAAACGCCGAACACAACCTGGAGCATTGGCAGCAGACCTTTGAGCTGCACGGCGGGCCGGCCGGCGCTGAGGACGGCGCCGTCACGCTGATTGCGCGCGGTGCCAAGATGCCCGGTACCGATGAAAGTCTGCTGGTGTTTGACGACGTCTCGGCCATGGTCTCAGCCCAGCGTGCAGAGGCCTGGGGTGAAGTTGCAAGGCGACTGGCGCATGAGATCAAAAACCCGCTCACGCCGATTCAGTTGTCGGCCGAGCGGCTGGAGATGAAGCTCAGCGACAAGCTGCAACCCACAGAGCAAGCCATGCTCAGCAAGTCGGTCAAGACCATCGTTGACCAGGTTGACGCCATGAAGCGCCTGGTCAATGACTTCCGGGACTATGCCCGGCTGCCGACGGCCGAGCTCAAGCCGCTGGACCTCAATGCGCTGGTGACAGATGTCATGCAACTCTACGCCGATGACGCCACCGTCATGCCGGTGCGCGTGGAGCTCGACCCGGCTGCTACGGCCATCCGCGGCGACGCCCAGCAACTGCGTCAGGTGATACACAATCTGCTGCAAAACGCCCAGGATGCGCAAGAAGGGCGCAGCGCCGAGCACCCCGTGCAAATCACCCTGAAAACCGAATACTCGACCAGCGCCCGCCGCGTGCGCCTGATCGTGCGCGACAACGGATCGGGTTTTCCTGACCATATTTTGAAACGCGCTTTCGAGCCATACGTCACGACCAAAAGCAAAGGCACAGGTTTGGGCCTGGCCGTGGTGAAAAAAATTGCAGACGAGCACGGCGCACGCATAGATATTTCGAACCGCGTGGCCGACGGGGCGGTTCAAGGCGCCCAAGTGTCGTTATCATTCGCAGTTGTGGCATAACAACAGCTGCGGCTTGAAGGCTTTTCAGACCGGACAACGTGAAGGGTGCGATTCGATGGCAAATATTCTGGTGGTGGACGACGAGTTGGGCATCCGTGACCTGCTGTCCGAAATCCTGAACGACGAAGGGCATCAGGTAGAACTGGCAGAAAACGCCGCGCAGGCCCGGCTGGCCCGCAGCCGCGCGCGTCCCGACCTGGTCCTGCTGGACATCTGGATGCCCGACACCGACGGCGTCACCTTGCTCAAGGAATGGTCTTCGTCTGGCCAGCTCACCATGCCGGTCATCATGATGAGTGGTCACGCCACCATCGACACCGCAGTCGAAGCCACCAAGATCGGCGCCATGGCCTTTCTGGAAAAACCCATCACGCTGCAAAAGCTGTTGCAAGCTGTTGAAAACGGTTTGACCAAGCCATCTGCCCGCAAAACCCCGGGCAGCCAGGCCGGCCTGAACGCCGGCGAGCGGGCCGGCCAGTCTGGCACGGTTGCATTTTTGGAGCCGGTGGAAGACACCAGCCCCAAACCCACGCAGAGTTTCGCACTCGAAAAACCCTTGCGCGATGCGCGTGATGAATTTGAAAAAGCCTACTTCGAATTTCACTTGCACCGTGAAGGCGGCTCCATGACCCGCGTGGCTGAAAAAACCGGCCTGGAGCGCACCCATCTTTACCGAAAGCTCAAGCAACTCGGCGTGGACTTGAGCCGCGGCAAACGCGCTGCTTGAGCCCGGTCAAAAGCAGCGCTTCGCTGATATATAATTCGCGGCTTGGCCCGGTAGCTCAGTCGGTAGAGCAGAGGATTGAAAATCCTTGTGTCGGTGGTTCGATTCCGCCCCAGGCCACCACGTTTTCGGGCAACCTGTTCTCAGGTTGGCCTTTTCGTTTGTGGGGCTCCCCTGTGTACGCGGGGATCGCGCGCATTCTGCGTGTTCCTGGGTCTGGCTGAGTGGGCCGCCAAAACGGCCAGTTCGCTCCTTTTCTGCCCTCCGTTCTC
>JAIPDA010000070.1 GCA_021737905.1 Rhodoferax sp. | reverse complement strand
CAAAGCACCGGCCAAAGCGCCTGCCAAGGCACCTGCAGCCAAGAAATAAGCAGCGGACAGCGGTTCCAGCTGATGCCTTGATCGGCCCATATCCTCACCAGAGGATATGGGCCGTTTTGTTGAGGGCTGCAGGCGTTACAGTTCTGCAAAGACTTATAGACCAACCGCGCACACGGAATTCATCGCTGCATGATCAAACTTTTTGTTGGCCTGGGCAACCCGGGTACTGAATACGAAGCCACCCGCCACAACGCCGGTTTCTGGTGGCTCGATGCATTGGCCCGCGAACTCAAGCTGAGCCTGGTGCTGGACAAAAGCTACCACGGCGTGGTGGCGCGCACCACCGTCAAAGGACAGACGCTGTGGCTGCTTGAGCCGCGTACCTTCATGAACCTGTCAGGCAAATCCGTTGCTGCACTGGCCCGTTTTTTTAAAATCAAACCCGAAGAAATTCTGGTGGCACATGACGAGCTCGATATCGTGCCCGGCCAGCTCAAGCTTAAATTTGGCGGCAGCCACGCCGGTCACAACGGTCTGCGCGACATTCACGCCCAGCTCGGCAGCGCCGACTACTGGCGTCTGCGCATCGGCGTGGGCCACCCGGGCGACAAAGCCGAAGTGGTCAATTGGGTGCTGCAAAAGCCCTCGCAAGAGCACCGCGCAGCCATTGAAGACGCCCTGCCCCGCAGTTTGAAGGCGCTGCCCATGTTGATTGACGGAGAGATGGAAAAAGCCACCATGCTGATTCACACGCATGCGCCGGTGCGACCCAAGCCGCCACGCAAGCCCGATATCGCGCCTGTGGCCGAACCGGGCCAGGCCGGGCCAGCCGACAAGCCCTGATCAAACCGAGCGCCTGCCGGCTCAACCCAGCGCTAAGGCTTGGGTCCTGCGCTCGTCTCCAAAGTGGCTTGAAGGCGCAGGTATTTTTGCATCAAGGTTTCCCGGCTTTCGATGTGCTGGGGATGAACAGGAATACAGGCCACCGGGCAGACCTGCACGCACTGGGGCTCGTCAAAATGCCCCACGCATTCGGTGCACTTGTGCGGGTCTATCTCGTAGATTTCTTTGCCCATGTAGATGGCCTGGTTAGGGCACTCAGGCTCACACACGTCGCAGTTGATGCACTCGTCGGTGATCAGCAGCGCCATGTCAGCGTCCCGGCGGCGCTGCGTGAACGCCGTGCAATGCGGCTGCCACGGCGGGGCTGACCATCTGGCCCACATCGCCGCCCAGCTTGCTGATTTCACGCACCAGCGTGCTGCTGATGCATTGCAAAGATGCTTGCGGGAGTAAAAAAACAGTCTCTACGCCGGGCCTTAACTTGCGGTTCATGGCGGCCATCTGCACTTCGTAATCAAAGTCAGTCATATTTCGCACACCACGCACCACAGCGCTGGCTTGCTGCTGAGCGCAAAAATCCATGATCAAGCCCTCAAAGGGCAAGACGCGGATGCGTCCTGCAGGCGCAATGCCCTGCACCGCCTGCTCGACCAGACGTACACGTTCTTCTAAGTTGAACAAGGTTTTTTTGTGATGAGCCACCGCCACAGCAATCAAGAGGTGGTCAAACAAGCCGGCAGCGCGGCGCACCAGGTCTTCATGACCCAGGGTAAAGGGATCAAAAGTGCCGCAGTAAACAGCAGTTCGGGCGTTAGTCTGTGCCATGGGCGGATTATGCCGCTTGGCGCCGCGCTCAGGCCGGGAAGGCAGCCGAGCGGGCCAGCAGATGAAAATGCACAGCCCCGGCCTTGCTGCTGCGCCATATCGTGAGGCCCAGGGGGGCCAGTTCTTCAGCAGTCCAGCTGCGCGGGGCTTCGAGGTAGACCAGCCCCTGCGGTGCAATCGCGTCAGCGGCCGCTTTCAAGGCAGGCTCAAAAAGCGTGGACTCAAAAGGCGGGTCAATGAAAACCAGTTGCATCGAGCCCGGGCTTTGCCGGCGCAAGAGCCCCACGCCGTCGCCGCGCTCGACCCGCACACAGCCGGCCTGCAAGCGTTCCTGTAAAGCCTTGAGTTTGAGCGCCAATTGCGGGTCTTGCTCACACAACAAAACCTCGGCCGCGCCGCGCGATGCAGCTTCAAAGCCCAGCGCGCCGGTGCCGGCAAAGATGTCAATGCAACGCCAGCCTGTCAGATCCTGGCCTAGCCAGTTAAACAAGGTTTCGCGCACGCGGTCCGGCGTCGGACGCAAGCCCGGCTTGTCGGCCACCGGCAGCTTGGTACGCTTGTAAATGCCGCCAATGATGCGCACCTCGCCGGGCAGCGACTTGTTCTGGCGCGGGCCGGGCTTGGCCTTTGTTTTGGGCGCGGGCGCTGAACGTGCGTCTGAACGCGCGTTCATGGGCCTGCGCCCAGCACCACAGTGACCATGCGTTCGGGTTGAAGTTTGCGGGAAAAAGCGGCCTTGATATCGGCCGCAGTGATTTTTTCAAGCTGCGCAGTCCAGGTGTCTAAGTAGTCCAAAGGCAAGTTGTTCCAGGCAATGTTGGCAACGTTGTCAAGCAGTTTGGCGTTGCTGTCGATGCGCAGCGCAAAGCCGCCCACCAGGTTGTCCTTGGCGGCCTTGAGCTCGGCGTCGGTGGGGCCTTCGGCCACGAATTTGGCGAGCACAGAGCGCGCCACCTCGACAGCCTGCGCCGCCTGGTCGGGCCGCGTCTGCAAACCGATGGTGAAAGCACCCGCATGCAGACCGGGCGCGAAAAAGCTGTAGACGCTGTAGGTCAGGCCACGCTTTTCACGTACCTCGGTGGTCAGCCGCGACACAAAACCGCCGCCGCCCAAGGTGTAGTTACCCACAGTGAGCGCAAAAAAATCAGGGTCAGAGCGTTTGTAGCCGGGCTGACCGATCAAGACATGCGCCTGGGCCGAATCAAAAGCAAGAGAGCGGTTCACCGGCGCGCCGAGTGGCTGGACTTCAGCCACAGCCGGCAAAGCCTGGCAGCGCGCTGCATCACGCTGGGGCAGTCGGGCCAGCAGCGCAGTAACCAGAGCATCGGTTTGAGCCCGCGTGACATCGCCGACCACGCTGACTTTGGCTCTGCAGGGCTGGACATGCTGGGCATAAAACTGCTGCATGTCTGCTGTCGTGATGCGCGCCAGCGACGCTGGCGTGGTCTCCAGGCCATAAGGGTGGGGGCCGTAGACGGCTGCGCGAAAAGCCTTGGCGGCCACAGTCGCAGGTCGGGTGTCAGACTCACGAATGGAAGCGCTGATGCGTTCGCGCTCCTGCTGCCAGATCGCATCGGGCCAGGCCGGCTCACCGATCTGGCGGGCGGCCAGGGCCACCGACTGCGCCAACAGGTCCGGATAGCTCAGGCTGCGCATTGAAAAAGTCAGGCGGTCACTGCCGGCGCTGACGGTAAAAACCGCTCCCAGATCAGCCCAGGCTTCGCTGA
Organism: Rhodoferax sp.; assembly: GCA_021737905.1. Lineage (GTDB taxonomy): Bacteria > Pseudomonadota > Gammaproteobacteria > Burkholderiales > Burkholderiaceae_C > Polaromonas. Next base: position 7,026 of record JAIPDA010000070.1, on the reverse strand, counting down.
GCTGGTTTTCATCCAGCGCCACAGCGCCGGGGCGTGCAGCCAGGCCCTTGCCGCTCATGCGCGACATGGCACTGGCCAGACCAACTTTGTCAGCCGGGTCGCGACGGCCGCCGGCGTCAAAGTCAATCTGAACGTCCAGCATGGCAATGCCGTGGCTCTCGACCAGGTAGACCTTGGCGCCACTGGCCTGGGTCCAGTGCTGTATCGGCAAAGCAGCCCGTGCCATCAGACTGTGCGAGAACAGGGCCAGGCCTAGCCAAAAGCAGGGTAGGACGCGACGGAAAAATAAAGGGGTCAACATGGCTGCACTTTCAGTTTCAGTGGCGCGAAGCTGCGGCTGGCAGGCGGGGCTTGCGGTTCGGGTCCGGGGGCAGCGGCACCAGCGTGGCCAGGGTCAACTGCTCGTCGCCGAAATAGCGCGCGGCCACAGACTGCACTTCTTGCGCCGTGACGGTGCGCAACTGCGCCACCACACGCGCGTTAGCGTCCAGCGGGAAACCGTTGAGCCAATTGCTGCCAAGCTCTCGGGCCTGGCTGAAAATAGCATCGAGCTTGTAGGTTTCTGAAGCAACCCATTGGGTTTTGACACGCTGCAACTCGCCCTGGCTGACGCCTTCGCGGGCGATCCTGTCAATTTGCTTGCGCAGCGCAGCCAGTACCTGGCCGGGCGTTTTACCTTCAGCCGGCACACCGTCCAGGAAAAAAACCTGCGGCCCGCGTCCCAACAGGCCGTTGTAGGCGCCGGCACTGTCCGCCACCCGGTCAGCGCCTTGCGTCAGAGCCCGGTCCAGGCGGGCGCCGCTGTAGCCGTCAAGCACGGCGGCCAAGACTGTCAGCGCCAGCGCGTCACGGCTGGCAGCTGAGGCTTGGGCCGGCACATCTTTCAAAACGCTGATGTCAAGTTGGGGTACTTTGAACATGAGACTGACATAGGCCTGGCTGGCACTGGCTTTGTGCTCGATCTGGCGGATACCGTTCTGGGCCGGTTCAATGCGCGGTTTGCGTGCCGGGGTGAGCCCGGCGGGAATGCGGCCGTAGTACTTTTCAGCCCAGGCTCGCACCTGGGCCACATCCACATCACCGGCAATGACCACGGCGGCATTGCCGGGTACGTACCACTGGCGGTAAAAGCGGCGCAGATCGTCCGAGGTCATGGCATCCAGATCACTCATCCAGCCCACAATGGGCCGCCGGTAAGGCGATGCCGTGAAAGCCACAGCGTAGGCATATTCGTAGAGTTGCGAGCGTGGCGCGTCTTCGGTGCGCAGCCGTCGCTCTTCTTTGACGACTTCGATTTCACGCTTGAACTCTTCGTCGTCCCACTGGGTGTTGGCAAAACGGTCAGCTTCCAGCTGCATCACCTCTTCCAGGCGGGCGGCAGGAATTTGCTGGTGGTAGGCGGTGGCGTCGCGGCTGGTAAAGGCGTTGTCGCGCCCGCCCAAAGCCGCAATGCGGCGCGAAAACTCACCGGGCTTGAGCGTGGGCGTGCCTTTGAACATCATGTGTTCAAGGGCGTGGGCCACGCCAGAGCTGCCGTCCACCTCGTCCATCGAGCCCACCCGCACCCACAGCATGTGCGCCACCGTGGGCGCCCGGCGGTCGGGTTTTACGATCAGCGTCAAACCATTGGCCAGTGTGAACTGCTGCACCTGCACACCCGGGGCGGGGCTTTGGGCACTGGCGCTGCTGGCAAGCAGACACCAGGCACCCAAGAGCGCAGCGGCTTTTTTCACCAGACGCGCACCGGCCAGACGTGGACAAAGAGAAAGTGGAAACATGGTCATCGTGAGCTGAGTTGGGGTCATGTGTTGGGCAAATGTAACTTGCAAGGGGCGTTTCATAGAATAGCTGCAGTTCAAAGACCCTCACATGTTCAGTTTCTTCAAGAAAAAAACGCCCCAGCCCGTAGCGGCATCCGAAACCCTGAACGCTCCCGGTGATGCGGCACTGGGTGGTTCAACAGCGGGTCTGATCGGCAGCGCACTGGTCACGCCGATTGCGGCCCAGAACCCGGCGCCGGCCCAGGGCTTGCCGCCCGGACGCGAACCCTGGTTGAACAAGCTCAAGGCCGGCTTGCGCAAAACCGGCAGCAGCATTTCCAGCGTTTTCACGGGCACGCAAATCGACGAAGCGCTTTACGAAGACCTGGAGACGGCGCTGCTGATGGCCGACGCCGGCGTAGCCGCCAGCAACTACTTGCTGGGCGAAGTTCGCCGCCGCGTCAAAGACAGCGGCGTGACGCATCCGGTGGCTGTGCGCAACCTGCTGATCGAAGTGCTCAGCGGCTTGCTCAAACCCCTGGAGCAAGCCTTGCGCATTGGCGAGTTTGTGCCCACTGTGATCATGGTGACCGGCGTCAATGGCGCCGGCAAGACCACCTCCATCGGCAAGCTCACACGCCACCTGAGCGACGCGGGCGCTACGGTGCTGCTGGCTGCGGCTGATACTTTCCGGGCAGCGGCGCGCGAGCAACTCACTGTCTGGGCCGACCGCAATACGGTTGAGATCGTCAGCCAGGCGGGCGGTGACCCGGCCTCAGTGAGCTTCGACGCGGTCAGTGCCGGCAAGGCGCGCGGCAAAGATGTGGTGCTGGTGGACACCGCCGGCCGTTTGCCCACGCAACTGCACTTGATGGAAGAGCTTAAAAAAATCAAACGCACCATCGCCAAAGCCGGCGGTCAGGGCATCGGCACGCCGCCGCATGAAATCCTTTTGGTCATCGACGGCAACACCGGCCAAAATGCGCTGGCGCAGGTCAAAGCCTTTGACGAGGCATTGCAACTCACCGGTTTGATCGTCACCAAGCTCGATGGCACGGCCAAAGGCGGTGTGCTGGCCGCTATTGCACTGTGGGCCAGCGAGCGCAGCAAAGCCCACCCGGATTGGCGAGCGGTGCCGGTTTACTTTATCGGCGTTGGAGAGCAGGTCCAAGATCTGGAAACCTTTAACGCGCGCGAATTTGCCCAGGCCTTGCTGAGTTAAACCGACCGGCGCGCACCCCATGCTCGACAGCTTTGCCCAACGCCTGATCGAGCCCGTACTCAGCCGCTTAGCGCGGCGACTCGTCGCCTTGAAAGTCACAGCCGATCAGCTGACGCTGGCCGGCTTTGCCATCGGTTTGCTGGCCGCCGTTTTGATAGCGCAAAGCGCCTACGGGGCAGGCCTGGTTTTGCTGTTGTTGTCCCGGCTTTGTGATGGTCTGGACGGTGCCGTCGCCCGGCAGACACAGCCCACTGACCGCGGGGGGTTCTTGGACATCACCCTGGACTTCATTTTTTACGCGACCGTGGTGCTGGCTTTTGCTCTGGCCGACCCCGCCGCCAACGCGCTGGCGGCTGCGGCCTTGCTGGTGGGCTTCATGGGTACGGGCAGCAGTTTTTTAGCCTTTGCTGTGATGGCGGCCAAACGCCAGATGAGCCAACATAAAGCCGGCGCCAAGTCTTTTTACTTTTTGGGTGGACTGACAGAGGGCACAGAAACGCTGGGGTTTTTCGTCGCCATGTGCTTGTGGCCGGCTCAGTTTGCGCTGCTGGCCTGGGTTTTTGCGGGACTGTGCGCCGTCACCACCGCTGCCCGTGTAGTTTCGGGCTGCAAAGCCTTTGACTGAGCGCAGCACGCCTTGCAATCGGATCCATGAGCCTTATCTACATGCTTGAGCACAAGCCTTTCCAGGGAATTTACATTGCCTTTTTTTAACCGCCTCATTCAAGTGCTCATGCGTCTGGCGCTGGGCATTTTTGCCGCTGTTGCACTGCTCAGCCTGCTGGCCCTGGGGCTGGTGATGTTGTTGCTGGCACTGCTGCGTGCTTTGGTGACCGGACAAAAACCGGCGGCGGTCACGGCTTTCAGCCGGTTCAGGCAGTTTTCAAGCCAGCAAATGTCCGGCCGCTGGCGCAGTGCCGATCATGACAACACCGACCCCGCCAGCATGAACCCCCGGGCCCGCCAGGCTGCACAGCCCGCCCGCAGCCGCCTTGGCAGCGACGAGGTGGTGGATGTCGAAGTGCGCGAGATTCCAACCGAGCGCCCGCCGCGCTGAGTCCATGGCCGCCCCAGGGCGCGGCTGCACGCATCACATGAAGCAAGCCTGGTCTTCAGCAGGCTACGGGAAATCCACATTCAACGCAGCCGTTTTCTGGGGTAAAAACGCAGGCATGCCCTAAGGCATGTCTTTTTTCAAAACTTCAACTCTTTAACTCTTTAACTTTCTATGTTGACTTTGAACCACCTCAAGATCACTTCACTGACCTTATTGGCATTCCTGTCGTGTGTGCCCTTAGGCCATGCTCAGACTTGGGAGCCCAGCAAAAACGTAGAAATTGTGGTTTATGCAGCGCCCGGCGGCAGCAATGACAAAACCGCCCGTGCCATTGAAAAAGCAGTGAGCAGCAAAAAGCTGATCAACTCGACCATGACAGTGGTCAACAAAACCGGTGGTGGCGGCAACATTCAGCTGAACTACATGACCCAGCACGCAGGTGATGCGCATTACCTGATGATCACCACGCCGACCTTGCTGGCCAACCACATCACCGGCAGCAGCACGCAAAATCACAAGGATTTCTCACCGATTGCTTCGATGGTCAACGACTTCTCGGTCTTTGCCGTGAACGCTGATTCGGCCTTGAAGACCGGCAAAGATGTGATCGACAAACTCAAGGCCAACCCGAGGTCCTTATCGATCGGCTTTGCCGGCGCGCTGGGCGGCCACAACCATGTGGCTGCGGGCTTGCTGATGAAGGGCATTGGTGGCGAAGCCAAAGCACTCAAAGTGATTGCTTTCAAAGGTTCCTCCGAAGCTTTGACCGCTCTGATGGGCGGACACATCGACATGGTGGTCACCGCCGCAGGTAACGTCAGCTCGCACATGGCCGCCGGCAAATTGCGCGCCGTGGGGGTTGCGTCCAGCCAGCGCCTGTCGGGCGACTTTTCCAAAGTTCCAACCTGGAAAGAGCAAGGGGTTGATGTGGTGTGGGGCAACTGGCGCGCCGTCATGGGCCCCAAAGGCATGACGCCAGCGCAGGTGGCCCGCTGGGAAGGCGTGTTGCGTCAGGTCGTGCAAAGCCCCGACTGGCAAACCGACCTCGAGAAAAATTTCTGGACCAATGACTTCACCGTCGGCGAAGCCTTCAGGAAAGACCTGGACAAGGACTACGCCGCCATGAAGGCAGTGCTGGTGGAGATTGGTCTTGCCAAGTGAATGAGCCTTCGCAGCAGTTACCCTGCCCCGGGCTGAGCCGGGCGCTTTTTCTCCCATGAAATCTGACAAGCTGATTGTTCTGGCGACCCTTGTGCTGGCTGCCCTGTACTGGTTTGCCACCGAGCAGATCAATGAACCCTTGATCGGTGACCCGATCGGCCCCAAGGCTATTCCCAGGCTGCTCATCATTGGCCTGCTGATCGCCGCAGTTTTGCTCTGGCTGGAAACCCTGGCCAGCCGTAAAACCCGTGCACCCGCCATGACCGCTGACAACCCGGAACCGGTGCGCAGGCCCTTTTTCATCCTGGTCCTGTTGGGCGGCACGCTGGCTTATTTTTTCCTTTTCAACTGGCTGGGCTATGCCATTGCCACGGCGCTGTATCTGTACGCCCTGATGGCGATTTTCAATCCGCGTAAAACCCGGGCCAATGCCTTGACAGCGACTGGCTTCAGTCTGGGCAGCTACCTGGCTTTCACCCGCTTGTTCGGGGCGCAGATCCCGGCCGGCCTGCTGCCCTTTTAATCTTTAGTCGCTGCATGGAAACCTTCAACCACATCGTCAATGGCTTGGGTGTGGCGCTGATGCCCATCAACCTCTGGTACACCTTTGTCGGCGTGCTGATCGGCACCATCGTCGGCATCTTGCCGGGCATCGGCCCGTCGGCCAGCATTGCCCTGTTGATTCCGGTGACCTATGGCATGGACCCGGCCTCTGGCCTGATCATGATGGCCGGCGTTTACTACGGCACCAAATATGGCGGCTCCACCACGGCGATCCTGATCCGCACCCCGGGCGAGGCGGCCTCGGTGATGACCTCGATCGACGGCTATGAAATGGCCCGCAATGGTCGCGCCGGGGCAGCGCTGGCGATCTCGGCCATCGGCTCTTTCATTGCAGGCACCCTGGGCGTGGTGGCTCTGACTTTGTTTGCTGTGCCGCTGGCCTCAACCGCCCTGAAGTTCGGCCCCGCCGAATACTTCACCCTGATGCTGTTTGCCCTGACGGCAGTGGCATCACTCTCGGGAAAATCCCCGGCCAAGGGCCTGCTGTCCACCATTTTGGGCCTGATGATCGCCACCATCGGCATTGACCTGCAAAGCGGACAGCAGCGTTTCACCGCCGGCATTGCCGAGTTTCAGGACGGCATCGGCTTCATCGTGGTGGTGGTGGGCATGTTTGCCCTGGCCGAGGTGTTTCGCGGCCTGGAAAAAATTCACTCCGGCACCAGCGACCCGGCCATGCGCATCACCGGCAAACTCTGGATCACCCGAGATGAATGGCGCCGTTCCAAGGGGCCGATCTGGCGCGGCTCCATCATGGGTTTTTTGATCGGCATCCTGCCCGGTGCCGGCGGCACCATCGCCTCCTTGCTGTCTTATTCGACCGAAAAGCGGCTGTCCAAAAATCCCGAAGAATTCGGCAAGGGCGCGATTGAAGGCGTGGCCGGCCCCGAGGCCGCCAACAACTCCGACACCGCCGGCGCCATGGTGCCGCTGCTGACGCTGGGCGTGCCCGGCGGCGGCGCCACAGCGGTCATGATGGGCGCTTTCATCATGCACGGCGTTCAGCCCGGGCCGCTGTTGTTCCAGAACCGCCCTGACCTGGTCTGGGGCCTGATTAACAGCATGTACATCGGCAACGTGATGCTGCTGATCTTGAATCTTCCGCTGATCGGTATTTTCGTGCGCCTGCTCTACATTCCCAGCGGCATTCTGTACCCGCTGATCATCGCCATTTCCGTGCTGGGCACTTTTGCCATCAATGGCAGCATGGTCGAGCTTTACCTGGTTCTGTTTTTCGGGGTGCTGGGTTATATCTTCGACAA
>JAIPDA010000069.1 GCA_021737905.1 Rhodoferax sp. | reverse complement strand
GTGGCGGCGCAGTGCTTCTTTCCAGCTGATGACCTCGCCCACGTATTCAATCAGCGTCTCGCCTTCGGCCAGGTCTTGCACGGCAAACATGCCCTTGCCATGCACGCCGGAGCGGCGCGTCTGTATGCGACGACCGGACACAACAGGGGCCGTAGCGGCCGGAGCCGAAGTGTTTGGAGCGAGCTGATTTTCGGACACGTTTGAAAATTTGGTATGGTTAATTCATGCATGTGCGCGCGCGCCTGCGCGCGCACGAAGAGTCGTATTGTAAGGAGCAAGCCATGGTTGACAGACGCAGCCTCATCAGTTCGGCAGGGCGCCACGCTCTGGCGCTCGCGTTGGCGCCTGTTGGCATGGCGGCTTTGGCGGCTGAGCCAGGAGCGCCTTTGCCGCGGCTGGGCAGCACCTTGGATGTGCCGGCTTTGACGTTGCTCGACGGCAGCGCTTGGGGACCGGCGCAAGCGCAGGGAAAAGTGCTTGTGGTTTACTGGTGGGCCAGTTGGTGCCCTTTTTGTGCGGAACAGTCGCCCCATATGGACGCGTTGTGGCGCACGTACCGCAGCCAGGGGCTGGCGCTGCTGGCGCTGTCGATTGACAAGCAGCCGGCGGCGGCCGGCGCGCATTTGAAGGCCAAGGGCTACGGGTTTACGGTGGCCATGGCGGCGCAGGCTGCCGCGGTCTGGCCCAAGCCACGCGGTTTGCCGGTGGTGGTGGTGCGCGGTCGGGACGGAAAAGTTGTTTTTGCAGAATCCGGGAGCTTGTTTCCCGAAGATGTACAAGGTTTGAAGAAGTTCTTATGAAAACTCTGGTGATAGCGGAAAAGCCCTCGGTGGCCCAGGACATCGTGCGTGCCATCACGCCCACGGCGGGCAAGTTCGAAAAACACGACGAATACTTCGAGAGCGACAAGTGGATCGTCACCTCGGCGGTCGGCCACCTGGTCGAGATCCAGGCGCCCGAAGAGTTTGACGTCAAGCGCGGCAAGTGGAGCTTTGCCAACCTGCCCGTCATCCCGCCCTACTTTGACCTCAAGCCCATCGACAAGACCAAGACCCGGCTGAACGCCATCGTCAAGCTGGCCAAGCGCAAAGACGTGGACGCCATGGTCAACGCCTGTGATGCGGGCCGCGAAGGCGAGCTCATCTTCCGGCTGATCCAGCAGTATTCCAAAGCCAAACACCCGGTGCAGCGCCTGTGGCTGCAGTCGATGACGCCGGCCGCCATCCGTGACGGTTTTGCCAGCCTGCGCAGCGACGCACAGATGATGCCCCTGGCTGACGCCGCGCGTTGCCGCTCTGAGGCCGACTGGATGGTCGGCATCAACGGCACCCGCGCCATGACGGCCTTCAACTCGCGCGACGGCGGTTTCTTTTTGACCACCGTGGGCCGCGTGCAAACGCCGACGCTGAGCGTGGTGGTTGAGCGCGAAGAAAAAATCCGCAAGTTCGTCAGCCGTAACTACTGGGAGGTGCACGCCAGCTTTGCCGCCCAAGCCGGCGACTACCCCGGCAAGTGGTTTGACCCGGCCTGGAAGAAAGCCGCCGCCAATGCAGACAACTCCGAGCCGGATGCCGAGCTCAAGGCCGACCGCGTCTGGACCGAAGCCGAAGCGCGCCGCATTGCCGATGCCGTGCGCGGCCAGAAAGCCAGCGTCAGCGAAGAATCGCACCCGACCACGCAAGCCGCCGGCCTGCTGTTTGACCTGACTTCGCTGCAACGCGAAGCCAACGGCAAGTTCGGCTTTTCGGCCAAGACCACGCTGTCGATCGCGCAAAGCCTGTACGAGCGCCACAAGGCGCTGACCTACCCGCGTACCGATTCGCGCGCCCTGCCCGAAGACTATGTGCCGGTGGTCAAGCAAACCTTTGAAATGCTCGCCGGCAGCGAAATGAAACACCTGGCGCCGCACGCCTTGGTGGCGCTGAACAATGGCTATATCAAGCCCAGCAAACGCATCTTTGACAACGCCAAGGTCAGCGACCACTTTGCCATCATCCCCACGCTGCAAGCACCCAGCGGCTTGAGCGATGCCGAGCAAAAACTCTACGACCTGGTGGTGCGCCGCTTCATGTCGGTGTTTTTCCCCAGCGCTGAGTATTTAGTTACCACCCGCATCACCAAGGCCGCCGGCCATCACTTCAAAACTGAGGGCAAGGTGCTGGTCAAGCCCGGCTGGTTGGCGATTTACGGCAAAGAAGCGGCCGACGAAGTGCCCGAACCCAAAGATGGTGACAAGGGCCAGAACCTGGTGCCCGTCAAGCCCGGCGAGCTGGTGGGCGTCGAGACGGTCGAGCCCAAGGGCCTGAAAACCCGGCCGCCCGCACGCTACTCTGAGGCCACGCTGCTGGGCGCCATGGAAGGCGCGGGCAAGACCATTGAAGACGACGAGCTGCGTGAAGCCATGCAGGAAAAAGGCCTGGGCACGCCGGCCACGCGCGCCGCCACCATCGAGGGCCTGATCGCTGAAAAATACATGCTGCGCGAAGGCCGCGAGCTGATCCCCACAGCCAAGGCCTTTCAGCTCATGACCCTGCTGCGCGGCCTGGGCGTGGAAGAGCTCTCGCGCGCTGACCTGACCGGCGAGTGGGAACACAAGCTGGCGCAAATGGAGCTGGGCCAGCTCAGCCGCGAAAGCTTCATGGCCGAGATCGCCAGCATGACCGAGCGCCTGGTCAACAAGGCCAAGGGCTACGACAAAGACACCATTCCCGGCGACTACGCCACGCTGCAAGCGCCTTGCCCCAACTGCGGCGGCATCATCAAGGAAAACTATCGCCGCTACACCTGCGGCGGCAAGGCCGGCGCCAGCGAAGGTTGCGGTTTTTCGTTCGGCAAGACGCCGGCCGGCCGCACCTTTGAAGTGGCCGAGGTTGAGCAGTTTTTGCGCGATAAAAAAATCGGCCCGCTGGACGGTTTCCGGTCCAAGGCCGGCTGGCCTTTCACGGCCGAGATGGTCATCAAGTTCGACGAAGAGACTAAGAACTACAAGCTGGAGTTTGACTTTGGCGACGACAAGAACGCCGAGAGCGGCGAGATCATCGATTTCGGCTCAGCAGTCTCTTTGGGTGCCTGCCCCAAGTGCGGCAGCCCGGTGCACGAACACGGCAAAAACTATGTCTGCGAAAAGTCTGTGCCCACGCTGGCGCAACCTACACCGAGTTGTGACTTCAAAACCGGCACCATGATCTTGCAGCAGCCGGTGGACCATGAGCAGATGCAAAAACTGCTGGGCACCGGCAAGACTGATTTGCTCGACAAATTTGTTTCCATGCGCACGCGCAGGCCTTTCAAAGCCATGCTGGCCTGGGATGCGGAGGCCGGTAAAGTCAATTTTGAATTTGCACCGTCCAAGTTTCCGCCGCGCAAGACGGCCGCTGGCCCGGCCCGTGCGGTGAAGACGCCGTTTGGCAAGACCGTGGCGGCCAAAGGCGCACCGGCTGCCAAAAAAGTGGCGGCCAAAAAAGTCGCTGCCAAGAAAGCGCCCGCCGCCAAAACTGCCAAGCCCAAAGTGGCGCGTGTGGCCAAGCCCGGTGCCGGTCTCAAGCCCAGCGAGGCCCTGGGGGCGGTCATCGGCGCCGAGCCGGTGGCGCGCACGCAGGTCATCAAGAAGCTGTGGGACTACATCAAGGCCCAAGGCCTGCAGGACGCGGCCAACAAGCGCGCCATCAATGCCGACGCCAAGCTGCTGGCGGTGTTCGGCAAGCCGCAGGTGACCATGTTCGAGCTGGCCGGCATTGTCGGCAAGCACCTGAGTGCCGGGTCGCCCGACTAAGCCCCGGGACTGCCTGTGGGGACTCGGCCGTGGCTCAGTGGGCCTGCGTGCCACCAAAGCGTATGGTGACCCGGGTGCCTGGTGAAAGGGTTTGGCCGGGCCTGTCAGCGTCGCCGATGTCGATGCTGGCGCCGTGTTGCAGCGCAATTTCTTTCACAATGGCCAGGCCCAAGCCCGAGCCGTCCACGTTGGTGCCCAGCGCCCGGTAAAAGGGCTCGAAGACCAGCTCGCGCTCTGACTCGGGTATGCCCGGACCGGTGTCTTCCACCAGCAAGACCACCACGCCACCGAAGCGGTCCGTCAACAGGCGCGCAGTCACCTGGCCGCCGGCCGGCGTGTAATTGATAGCGTTGTCCAGCAGGTTGCGCACCAGCTCTTTAAGCAGTGTGGCATTGCCCTGCACACGGCTGGCCACCTCGCCCAAAGGCGGGCCTTCGTAGCCCAGGTCGATTTGTTTTTCGAGTGCGCGCGGCACCGAGTCCTGAATAGCTTCAGAGACCGTGTGCACCAGGTCGACCGGTGTTTTTGTCAGGCTGCGGCCAGTGGTTTCGGCGCGCGCCAGTGCCAGCAATTGGTTGACGGTGTGCGTGGCGCGAATGCTGGCCAGGCCAATTTGTTTGAGCGAGTTTTTCAGCTCTTCGGCGTCGGTCTCGCGCTGCGCCAGGTCGGCTTGCATGCGCAAACCGGCCAGCGGCGTTTTAAGCTGGTGCGCGGCATCTGCCAAAAAACGCTTTTGCGTAGTGAGCGATAGTTTCAGGCGACTGAGCAAGTCGTTGATCGACGAGACCAGTGGCGCAACTTCTTCGGGCACGGCGCTTTCGTCCAGCGCACTCATGTCGTCGGGTTTGCGGGCGCGTATGCGCTTTTCAAGCTCGGCCAGGGGTTTGATGCCGCGCACCAGTGCCAGCCACACCAGCAGCACCGCCAGCGGTAGCGTGACGAACTGCGGCACCATCACGCCTTTGACAATCTCTGTGGCCAGGGTCTTGCGCTTTTCCAGTGTCTCGGCCACTTGCACCAGCATGGGCTCACCGTTGGGCACATCCACCTCGAGCCAGGTGTAGGCCACGCGCACTTCTTCGCCGCGCATCACATCTTGGCGCAAACGCACTTCGCCTTGGACCGGTTTTACTTCAGGCGGGGGCAGCGGCAGGTCTTGCTCGCCACTCAAAAACTCACCGTGCGTGCCCAGCACCTGGTAGTAAACCAGGTCACTGTCGTCGGCACGCAAAATCTCACGGGCCGGTGCCGGCAGCGAAAAAAACATCTGTTGATTGCGCACCACCACCAGCTTGGTCAGCGCCTGCACGTTGTATTCGAGCGCGCGGTCAAAAGGCTTGCCGGCGATGTTTTGCGCCACCAGCCAGGTCAGCGCCAGGCTGATCGGCCACAGCAACAACAAAGGTGTGAGCATCCAGTCCAGGATCTCTCCGAACAAGCTGCGTTTGCCGCGTTGGAAGATTTTCAATGTCGCACCAACCTCGTGAGTGCGAGGGTCCCAAAGCGTTTTCCGCCGGGCCGCCCCAAGGAAAACAGCGCCCCCTCGGGGGGCAGCGAACCACACGAAGTGGGGAGCGTGGGGGCCACAGTTTTCAAGGGATTTTTTCGAGGCAATAGCCCAGTCCGCGCACGGTGGCGATGCGGATCGGACCCTTCTCGATCTTCTTGCGCAGGCGGTGAATATAGACCTCGATGGCGTTGTTGCTCACCTCTTCACCCCATTCACACAAGCGTTCGACCAGTTGGTCTTTGCTGACGAGTCGCCCGGCACGTTGCAGCAGCACTTCGAGCAGGCCGAGTTCGCGCGCCGACAGCTCGATCATGTGGCCGTCAATCGTGGCCACGCGGCCGGCCTGGTCATAGACCATGGGCCCGTGTTTGATGGTGCTGGTGGCGCCGCCCATGCCGCGTCGGCTGAGTGCGCGCACGCGCGCTTCGAGCTCTTGCAGGCTGAAAGGCTTGGCCATGTAGTCGTCAGCGCCATAGTCCAGACCCTTGACGCGCTCTTCAATGCTGTCGGCCGCCGTGAGTATCAACACCGGCATGGTCGCTCCGCGGGCCCGCAGGCGCTTGAGCACCTCCAGCCCGTGCATGCGCGGCAGGCCCAGGTCCAGGATCAGCAGGTCAAACTCGGTGTTGGTCATCAGCGCAGCATCGCACTCGCTACCGCTGGCGACATGGTCCACCGCCGCGCCCGAGGCCCTCAGGGTTCGCAGCAAACCATCGGCCAGCACCTGGTCATCTTCGGCAATCAATATCCGCATCGCTGTCTCCTGGTGTGTGGCGCCTGGGTTGCGCCATCGGTCGCCCGCTGAGCCGGGTTGTTGTTCTTGTTGCAAGGGCAAATTCTAGGCTTATGCAGCAGCCCGGCAGATTTAGAGTTTGAGTGGCGGCATTCAGCCTTCGTAACCGCCTGCATAAGCCTCCAGGCCAAGCGTCACCACAGTGGCCACATCCTGGCCCACGGCTTGCGAAAACTCGGCCTCTGCGCGCGCCACAGCCTGCTTGAAAGCTTCCAGCCACAAGAGCCCCGTGGCCGTGAACACCACCCGGCGTGCGCGTTTGTCATGCGGGTCGGCTTCGCGTGTGATCAGTCCCCAGGCCTCGCACTGGTCCACCAGGTCGCCCATGGCCTGTTTGCTCATGCCGGCGCTTTGGGCCAGGTCGGTCAGGCGTGAGCCGCCGTGCGCCAGATGCCGCGTGATGTGAATGTGCGCCGCGCCCACCTGCGCGCGCGCCGCCAGGTTGGACAGCGCCAGCGGCACCGCCACATCGTTGGCCATCAGGGCGAGCACGCGCGCGTCAAAGCGCCGCAGCGCATGGCCCATCAGACGGCCCAGGTGGGTCTGGCGCCAGCCCTCGGCGGTGCCGCCCAGGGCGGGCGCGTGAGGCTCTGCAGGTAAAGAATTTGCCATGGCTAAATAGTAAGGCAAACTGACCAAAAATACGCTTTACAAGCTTAAACCAGCTGATAAAGTACTGTTCATGCATCCAGCTTTGGCCTCCCGGCAAGAACTCGATGCAACCGAATTATTTGTGTAACTTGTTGATTTAACTGGAGATTATCATGGAAGCCACCGTCAAAGCCAACGCCCCCCTGAACACCGAAAAAGCCAAGGCCCTGCAGGCCGCATTGCTGCAAATTGAAAAGCAGTTCGGCAAAGGCACCATCATGAAGCTGGGCGCCGGCGAGGTCATCGAGGACATCCAGGTCGTGTCTACCGGCTCGCTGGGGCTGGACATTGCGCTGGGCGTCGGCGGCCTGCCACGCGGCCGTGTGGTCGAGATCTACGGACCCGAGTCATCGGGCAAAACCACGCTGACGCTGCAAGTCATCGCCGAAATGCAAAAGCTGGGCGGCACCTGCGCCTTTGTCGATGCCGAACACGCGCTCGACATCCAGTACGCTCAAAAGCTCGGCGTCAACCTGCAAGAGCTGCTGATCTCCCAGCCCGACACCGGCGAGCAAGCGCTCGAAATCGTGGACTCCCTCACCCGATCCGGCGCGGTCGACTTGATCGTTGTTGACTCGGTTGCTGCGCTCACGCCCAAGGCCGAGCTCGAAGGCGAAATGGGCGACTCGCTGCCCGGCCTGCAAGCACGTTTGATGAGCCAGGCGCTGCGCAAGCTCACCGCCACCATCAAAAAGGCCAACTGCATGGTCATTTTCATCAACCAGATCCGCATGAAGATCGGCGTCATGTTCGGCAGCCCCGAAACCACCACCGGCGGCAACGCGCTCAAGTTCTACGCCTCCGTGCGTCTGGACATCCGCCGCATCGGCTCCATCAAAAAAGGCGAAGAGGTGATCGGCAACGAGACCCGGGTCAAGGTGGTTAAAAACAAAGTCGCCTCGCCGTTCAAGACGGCGGAGTTCGACATCCTCTACGGCGAGGGCATCAGCCGGTTGGGCGAGGTGCTCGACCTTGGCGTGGCCGGCAACATCGTCGAAAAATCCGGTGCCTGGTACGCCTTCAACGGCGAAAAAATCGGCCAGGGCCGCGACAACTCGCGTGAGTTCCTCAAAGAAAACCCCGAGCTCGCCATTGAGATTGAAAACAAGGTGCGCGAGTCCCTGGGCATTCCGCTGATCGCTGTCAATGCTGCCGCCAAAGCCGACAAAGCTGAAAAAGCCGAGAAAGCCGACAAGCTTGAAAAAGCCGATAAGGCCGAAAAACTCGCCAAGGTCTGAGCCCCGGCGCTGGCATTGAAGTCGTGCAGTTCAACCGCTTTTTGCAGGAGTCCACCGCCATGTCCCACCGTGTCTTGAGCGTCAGCAGCTGGTTGCTGGGCACGCTGAAAAAAGTCGCCATCGCCCTGTGGCGGGCGGCCTGAGCGGCTGCCCTCCATGAGCGACGGCGAACACAGCCCGCCTGCCGCCACGCCTGCCGCCACGTCAGCCAAGCGCGGTGGCGGGCGCGGCGGCTTCACGCTGTCGCTCAAAGGCCGGGCGCTGCGTCTGCTCACCGGGCGCGAGCATTCACGCGCCGAGCTCGAGCGCAAGCTTGCCCCGCATGAAGAAGAGCCCGGTCAGCTGGCCAAAGTGCTTGATGACTTGCAGGCCAAAGACTTCATCAGCGAACCCCGCGTCATCGAATCCGTCATCAACCGCCGCGCCAGTCGCTTTGGCGCAGCGCGCATCCGGCACGAGTTGCAAGCCAAAGGCCTGCAAGCCGAGGCGGTGGCCGCAGCCGTGCAATCGCTCAAAGTCACTGAAGTTGAACGCGCCCGTGAAGTCTGGCGCAAAAAATTCGGCACGCCTGCCAAAGATGCCGCAGAGCGCGGCAAACAAGCGCGCTTTTTAGCCGCCCGCGGCTTCGGCGCAGAAGCCATCGCTCGCGTGATCTCCGGCGCAGACGAAGACTGAGCAAGGCAACGGGATGGATCCCCGCGTGCGCGAGGATGACGGGACAGGTGCCCGGTCGGCCATCATGCCCCAATGCGTCATTCCCGCGCAGGCGGGAATCCATCCCCGGCTACGTGCCGCAAGGGGGCGGGCACAAGAT
Organism: Rhodoferax sp.; assembly: GCA_021737905.1. Classification (GTDB taxonomy): domain Bacteria; phylum Pseudomonadota; class Gammaproteobacteria; order Burkholderiales; family Burkholderiaceae_C; genus Polaromonas. Next base: position 1,699 of record JAIPDA010000069.1, on the reverse strand, counting down.
GGATATCCGCGTGCGCGAGGATGACGGGACAGGTGCCCGGTCGGCCATCACGCCCCAATGCGTCATTCCCGCGCAGGCGGGAATCCATCCCCGGCAGCGTGCCGCAGGGGGGCGGGCACGAGATGGATCCCCGCCTTCGCGAGGATGACAGGCAAATCGCCTTGTCTTGCTAGCTGGCGATTCTGAACGCCTGACTCAGTGAAGTCCAATTCCGGCGGGCGGCCAGCAGGTGGCGTTCTTTCACGTGGCCGTAACCTTTGATCTGCTCGGGGATACGTGCCAGTTCCAACGCTGCTGCGTGGTTGGCCGCGCTCAGTGAAGTGATGATTTCTTCGACGCTGGCGCGGTAGTCCTTGATCAGCGCGCGTTCGCTGCGGCGTTCTTCGGTGTAGCCGAACACATCCAGCGCCGTGCCGCGCAAGCCCTTGAAACGCGTCAGCAGCCGGAAGGCGCCCGCCATCCACGGGCCGAACTGGCTTTTTTGCAACTCGCCCTTGTCGTTGCGGCGGGACAGCAGCGGCGGGGCCAGGTGGTAGTTGACTTTGAAGTCGCCTTCAAACATGGCCTGGATTTGTTCTTCAAATCCGCTTTGCGTGTGCAGCCGCGCTACCTCGTACTCGTCTTTGTAGGCCATCAACTTAAAGAGTCCCCGCGCCACCGCCTGGCTCAGCAGGTTCTTGCCGCGCACGGCCTCAGGCAGGCGTTCTTCAGCGGTTTGCACGCGCGCCACCAGGGCCGCGTAGCTTTGGGCATAAGCGGCATTCTGGTAGCCGGTCAAAAACTCGACGCGCCGTGATACCAAAGCGTCCAGACCCTGACGCGGCGCCGGCATGCTGACCACTTGCGCGGGCGCATACAGGTTTTGCACAGACGCCAAATTACAAGCCGCGCGCCGGCCCCAAGTGAAGGCGGCCTTGTTGTTCTCTACCGCGACGGCGTTGAGCTCAATGGCGCGCATGATCGACGCCAGACCCAGCGGTACCCAGCCGCGCTGCCAGGCGTAGCCCAGCAGCATCGGGTTGGTGTAAATGCTGTCGCCCATCAGCTTCGTGGCGGCGGTGTCGGCATCAAAGCTGCCAACGCCATCAGCGCCCACGGCTTTGGCGATTTCGGCCTGGCAGGCGCTGCCCGGGTTCTGCCAACTGCCGTTGTGCACAAAGGCTGCTGTCGGTGCGCTGTGGGCGTTCAGGGCCACATGGGTTTTGCCGGCTTGCATGCGCAGCAGGGTTTCTTTGTGCGCGGCGACGATCGGGTCGCAGCCGATCACCAGGTCGGCGCCGGCCATACCCACCCGCGTGGTGCAGATGTCGCCGGGGTTCTGGCTGATCAGCACGTGGCTCCAGGTGCTGCCGCCTTTTTGCGCAAGGCCTGCCGCGTCTTGCGTGACGATGCCTTTGCCCTCAATGTGCGCGGCCATGCCCAGCAGCTGGCCGATGGTGATGACACCCGTGCCGCCCACGCCCGCCACCACCAGGCCCCAAACTTTGCTGGCGCCCGCGCCGTCCAGCAACGGCAGTACAGGCAAGGGCAGCGCACCCAGCGCGGCATCGTCAAAGGGGTTCAGGCGCGCGTCGGCCTTGGCTTTCTTTTTGAGTTGGCCGCCCTCGACGGTGACGAAGCTCGGGCAAAAGCCCTTGGTGCAGGAATAGTCCTTGTTGCAGGTGCTCTGGTTGATCTGCCGTTTGCGGCCGAACTCGGT
>JAIPDA010000068.1 GCA_021737905.1 Rhodoferax sp. | reverse complement strand
GGGCCGGGTTGGAGGGTTTGCTCGCCGCTGCCGGTTGACGCGGACAGTTTTTCAGGTGATGTGTTCATAACCGCAGTTTAAAAGACCGCGCCAGGGGCAGGCACGCAGCGCCCCCATCGCGAAGGCCACGCAAATCCTGCTACGCTTGAACGGATGCTCTCTTCTGTGCCTTCTCCTGCGGCTGCCTCCTCGCCAGGGCTTTCATCAAGCACCACCATGCCTGCAGGGCTGGTGGTACTGATTCTGGCGCTCACCTTGGGCATTCAGCCGGTAACCTCGGACTTGTATTTACCGGCCCTGCCCGCGCTGTCAGCCAGTTTTGCGGCCCCGATGTGGCAGGCTCAGTACACCTTGAGCGCCATGCTGCTGGCTTTTGGCTGCTCGCAGCTGATCTGGGGTCCTTTGTCCGACCGCTTCGGCCGCCGCCCTGTGCTGCTGACCGGCTTGCTGGCCTACACCCTGGCCGCCCTGGCCAGCACCCAGGCGCCTTCTATGCTGTGGCTGATTGTCTGGCGCGCGCTGCAAGGCGCTGCCATGGGCGCGGTGGTGGTGTGCGCACGCGCCATCGTGCGCGACCTCTACGCGCCCACAGAAGGCGCTCGCATCATGTCCAAGGGTCTGAGCGGACTGGGTGTGCTGGCCTGCCTGGCTCCGCCAGTGGGCAGCCTGGTGTCTGATCTGTCTGGCTGGCGCATGACATTGCTGGTGCCGGCCCTCTTTTCGGCGGGCACACTGGCGCTGGTCATTTGGCGTTTTAAAGAAACTCTGGCGCAGCCCAACCCGCAGGCACTGCATGCCCGATCACTGGTGCGCACCTGGACAGTGATTCTGCGCAACCCGACTTTTTTAGCTTACTCCATGCTGTCCGTGGCTTCTTACGGCGGCTTATTCACGTTTCTGGCGACCTCGCCCTTTGTTTTTATTCAGGTGCTCGGACTGTCCAAAACACAGTTTGGCATGGTGTTGTTTCTGATGTGCTTTGCCTATTTACTCGGTACCTTTTTGTGTCGCCGTTTGCTCAAACGCTATGGCGTACAAAATGCCGCCGCCATGGCGGCTGTTCTGAGCCTGTCGGCCGGTGTGCTGATGGCCGCTCTGGCCTGGTCCGGTATTCAAAACGTCTGGTCCTTGTGTGTGCCTTTTGCGCTTTACATGCTGGGGCACGGCGTGCACCAACCCTGCGGGCAAAGTGGTGCAGTCGGGCCCTTTCCCGAAGCGGCCGGTACTGCCGCTGCACTCAATGGTTTTTTGATGATGCTGGTGGCCTTTGTCATGGGCAGCTGGCTGGGCACGCACATGGACGGCAGCGCACGGCCGCTGACATATGGTGTGGCCGCCTGGAGCGCTGTGCTGGCCCTCGCCGCCTGGACCGTGGTGCGGCGCTATGGCCGCAGCAGCGCGGGTACCCCGGCTTGAGCATGATGAGCAGCAGCGCCCTGTCCGCTGACTTGCCGGCTTTCCTGGCCCTGGCCGGTCCCACGGCCTCAGGCAAAACCGCCGCAGCCCTGGCCATTGCGCAGCAGCAGGCCGTCGAGATCATCAGCGTGGACTCAGCCCTGGTTTACCGCGGCATGGACATCGGCACGGCCAAACCCAGCGCAGACGAGCTGGCGGCTGTGCCGCATCACCTGATCAATATCCGTGACCCGCTCAAGGCCTACAGCGCGGCCGATTTTGTGCGCGACGCCCAGGTTTTGATGAAGGATATTCGCAGCCGCGGCAAGCTGCCCCTGCTGGTAGGCGGCACCATGCTGTACTTCAAGGCTTTGTGGGACGGTCTGGACGATATGCCGACGGCCAGCCCGGCGCTGCGGGCCGAGCTGGCCGCACAGGCCGCAGCCCAGGGCTGGCCCGCGCTGCATGCCGAGTTGGCACGTGTCGACCCGCTGACTGCCGCACGCTTGCAGCCGCAGGATTCGCAGCGCATTTCGCGTGCGCTGGAGGTGTTCCGCGTATCTGGCCGGCCTATGTCTTTTTTTCAACGGCGCATCGCGCCGACCCAGCCCGCGATGGAGGCCGTCACAGCGCCCGCCGGCCTGCTGATCAGCCTCGAGCCTGCAAACCGGGCCTGGCTTCACCAACGCATTGCGCAGCGTTTTGATGCCATGCTGGCAGCCGGCTTTCTCGATGAAGTACGCGGTCTGCGGGCGCGAGCTGACTTGCACCCGGATCTGCCGGCCATGCGCTGCGTGGGTTACCGCCAAGCATGGACACTGCTGGACAATCTGGACAACCTGAAAACCACCAAAGAAGTGCAGCAAGCCGAACATGATTTTCGCGAGCAAGGCATCGCGGCAACGCGCCAACTGGCCAAGCGCCAGCTGACCTGGCTGCGCAGCATGCCGCAACGGCGCGTGGTGGCGTGTGATGCCCCCGATGCGCTGGCGCAAGTGCTGGCCCTCACAGCGCAGTGCGCCGGAGCTACCGCATGAACCTTGACATACAGCAGCTCGCCAAACACTATGGCGACAGCCCGGTGTTTCGCAACGTCAGCCTGAGTCTGGCGCCCGGCGAGTTTGTCGCCATCGTGGGTGAATCCGGTGTGGGCAAATCAACGCTGCTGAACTGCATGGCCGGGCTGGACAGCTGGGACCATGGCAGCGTCCATCTGCAAGGCCACAATCTGGGCGAGCTCAATGACGAGCAGCGCGCCCTGCTCAGACGCCGGCATGTTGGTTTTGTGTTTCAAGCATTTCATGTGCTGCCGCATCTGGATGTGGCGCAAAACGTCGGACTGCCCCTGCTGCTGCTGCTGGGTCAGCACGACGACGCACGCGTGCAGCACATGCTGGACGCCGTCGGCCTGAGCGGCCTGGGCGACCGGTTGCCGCAGCAGCTCTCGGGCGGGCAATTGCAGCGCGTGGCCATGGCACGCGCGCTGGTACACAGGCCGGCGCTGGTGCTGGCCGACGAGCCCACCGGCAACCTGGACCCGGCCACCGCCACCCGTGTGATGGACGCGCTGCTGACGCAAACGCGTGCGCAGGGCTCATCGCTGGTGCTGGTAACGCACTCCGAAGCCGCCGCCGCACGCGCCGACCGGGTGCTCAAACTGCACGCCGATGGCCTGGTTTGATTTTTTACAACCCGCTGCCGGCAGGCAGCGCCGTGTGCTGCCCGCCCTGCTGCTGACTTTCTCTTGGCAAGAGCTGCGCCACCACCCCTGGCGCAATGCAGCGGCGGTGGTGGCGGTCATGCTGGGCGTGGCGCTGGCTTTGTCGGTGCATCTGATCAACGCGTCTGCGCTCAGTGAATTTTCTCAAGCCGTGCGCTCCGTCAACGGCCAGCCCGACCTGACGCTGCGGGCTTCGCAGGGTCAGTTTGACGAATCGCTTTACGCCCGCATCGCCAGTTTGCCGGAGGTGTCTGTCGCCAGCCCCGTGCTGGAGCTGAGCACTTATGCGCAAGCTGCCGGCGGTACGCGGCAGTCCCTGCGTGTGCTGGGGGTGGACGCCCTGCTGCTGGCCCGTCTGGCGCCCGAGTTACTGCCGCGACCGGCAGATGCCGACGACCGTTTTGCTTTTTTTGCACCGGCCACGGTGTTCCTCAATGCCGCGGCGCAGAACGCGCTTGGTGCAGGCTCTGTGCAATTGCAAAGCGGCTTGAACATGCTGGCAGTGCGCGTGGCCGGCAGTGTGGCCGCCGGCGGCGGTCCGCTGGCGGTGATGGACCTGGGCGCAGCGCAAGACCTGTTCGGCCGCGGCGGCGAACTCACGCGCATCGACTTGCAGCTGCGCGCCGGGGTGGACCGGGCTGACTTTGTACGCCGCCAACACAGAGCCGCTGACTGGCCGGCACAACTGCAATGGAGCGAGCCCGGCGACGCCGCCCAGCGCGTGAGCCAGCTCTCACGCGCTTACCGCATCAACCTCACGGTATTGGCGCTGGTAGCGCTTTTCACGGGTGCGTTTTTGGTGTTCTCCGTGTTGTCGCTGAGTGTGGCCAAACGCGCCCAGCAATTGGCCTTGCTGGGTGTGCTGGGTCTGGGTGGCGCTACGCGGCTGCAACTGGTGTTGTGCGAATCGCTGCTGCTGGGCCTGTTGGGCAGTGCCGCTGGCGTGGCACTGGGCTCAGCGCTGGCGGCATTGGCCTTGCGCCTGCTGGGCGGCGACCTGGGTGGCGGTTACTTTGCCGGCATCGCGCCGGTCTTGCAGTGGAGCTGGGCGGCTGCGCTGAGCTACGGCGGCCTGGGCGTGGTGGCGGCCTTGGTGGGCGGTTGGTGGCCGGCGCGCACGGCCCAACAATTGCCGCCCGCGCAAAGCCTCAAGGGCCTGGGTGTGGCGCCGTCTGGTCATGGCCACGCCTGGCTGAGTTTGGCCCTGCTGCTGGGCGGCGCCCTGTTGGCGCTGTTGCCGCCGGTGGCCGGCATCGCGCTGGGCGCCTACCTGTCGGTGGCGCTCTTGCTGGTCGGCGGTATCGGCGCGCTGCCGGGTTTGATCGGGCTGCTCTACGGCCGGCTCAGCCCACTGGTGGCCAAGCGGGCACTGCCCATGCTGGCAGTAGAGCGTGCGCGGCGCGTGCGCGAAAGCGCCGGCGTGGCCGTCAGCGGCGTGGTGGCTTCGCTCAGTCTGGCCGTGGCGCTGACCATCATGGTGGCGAGTTTCAGGCATTCAGTGACAGACTGGCTGGAGGTGGTGCTGCCGGCTGATTTGTATGTGCGCACTGCAGGCAGCAGCGCGGCCGGGGAGACGGCCTATTTCAGCCCGGAGTTTGTACAGGCTGTGGCCGCAGTACCGGGGGTGGCGCGTGTAGGGGGCTTGCGCGTGACGCAACTGTTGCTGTCCCCTGACCAGCCGGCGGTCGCCTTGATTGCACGCGACATGCAAACGCCAGCACGGGTGCTGCCACTGGTCGGCCCGGCGCTCAGCGTGCCGGCCGGCGCGATCGGCATTTATGTCAGCGAGCCCATGCTGACGCGCTACCAGGCCAGTGTGGGTCAATTTTTTGAACCGATGGCCAACAGTTTTGCCAAGACCGGTGAGCCGCGGTTTTTTGTGGCCGGGGTGTGGCGCGACTACGCCCGGCAGTTTGGCGCTATCGCCATGGACGAGCAAGATTTTGTGCGCTTGACCGGTGACCGGCGTGTCAATGACCTGGCCCTGTGGCTGGCGCCCGGTGCCCGTGAAGACGCCGTGCAGGCGGGCATCCGGCAGCTGGCAGCACAAAGCACAGGACCCGGCCTGAACAGCGAACTGATCGAGCTGGCTTCTGCAGGGCAAATTCGCACGCGCTCACTGCAGATTTTTGACCGCAGCTTTGCCGTGACCTACTGGCTGCAAGCGGTGGCCATTGCAATCGGGCTGTTTGGCGTGGCCGCCAACTTCAGTGCCCAGGTGTTGGCGCGGCGCAAAGAATTCGGTCTGCTGGCCCACCTGGGCTTAACACGCCGTCAAATTTTGAGCGTGGTGGCCGGTGAAGGCGCGGCCTGGACAGTGATGGGCTCGCTGGCCGGGCTGGCGCTGGGCTTGGCGGTATCGGTGGTGCTGGTGCATGTGGTCAACCCGCAAAGCTTTCACTGGAGCATGGATTTGCAAGTGCCCTGGTTGCGTCTTCTGGCCTTGTGCGTGGCCGTGGTGCTGGCCGGCACGCTGACCGCCTGGCTGGCAGGACGCGCCGCCGCCAGCGCTGACGCGGTGCTGGCCGTGAAGGAAGACTGGTGAAAAACGCACGCGCAAATCGAAGGCTTGTATGTTGAGCCGTCGCAGCTTGATGGGCGCCAGCGCCCTGGGCCTGGGCACGGCCCTGTGGACACCGGCGACGCAGGCCTTGCCGCCGCGAACGCTGGTGTTTCCTGCCGACCATGGCGCGCACCCCGACCAGCGCACCGAGTGGTGGTACATCACCGGCCATGCGAGCAGCCTGGCGGCGGAGCCGCGTGAATTTGGTTTTCAGCTGACATTTTTCCGCACCCGGGTGGATGCGGCGCAAAGCCTGCAATCGAAATTTGCGGCCAAACAACTTATCTTTGCGCATGCAGCACTGACCGACGTGCAGGGTCAAAAACTCTGGCATGACCAGCGCATCGCTCGCGAAGGCTTTGGCCTGGCGCTGGCCGCAACCGGCGATACCGCTTTGCAACTGGGCCACTGGCGCTTGCAGCGCCAAGTGGACTCGGGCCTGTACAAGGCCGAGCTACCGGGGCAGGACTTCAGCTTGGCGCTGCAGTTCAAGCCCAGCCAGCCGCTGCTTTTACAAGGCCAGCAAGGTCTGTCCCGCAAGGGGCCGGATGCGCGTCAGGCCAGCTACTACTACAGCCAGCCGCAACTGGCCACCCGCGGGCAAATCACACTGCGCGGGCAGCGCTTTGAAATCAGCGGCAAAGCCTGGCTGGACCATGAATGGAGCGATGAACTGCTGCACCCCGAAGCCCGGGGCTGGGACTGGATCGGCATGAACCTGGACGATGGCAGCGCGCTGACGGCTTTTGCTTTGCGGCGCAAGGATGGCAGCGCCGTGTGGGATGGCGGCTCTTTCCGCTCGCCGCAGGGCACGCTTTACACCTTCAGCCGGGGCGAAGTCATCTTCAAACCCCTGCGTTTTTGGCAAAGCCCGCTCACGCAAGCGCGCTACCCGGTGGAGTGGCTGGTACGCACCCCGGCTGACTTTTACACGGTCAAAGCAGTGATAGACGCTCAAGAACTCGACAGCCGTCAGTCCACCGGCGCCGTGTACTGGGAGGGCCTGAGCGATCTGTTTGACAGCCACGGACGTCGCGTCGGCCGGGGCTATCTGGAGATGACGGGCTACGCCTCCCCGCTGCGCATGTGAGCCGCACGCGTCTGAATGCAGGCCAGCCAACGCATCTGGCTAAACTGGCAGCATGCCTACTTCTGTTTCAGCTTCTGCACCTGCCCTGCCCACCCCTGTGCCCAAAAACGAGCTAGCGGCCAAGGGCTCGCCCAAATCACTGTCGGGCCTGCTGCCTTTTTTACGCCCCTACCGCGTTCGCATTGCGCTGGCGCTGCTGTTTTTATGCCTTGCTGCCGGCGCGACCCTGCTTTTCCCGCTGGCTTTGCGAAGCCTGATCGACGGCGGCCTGGTACAGGCCGACAAAGGCGCGCAAACCATGGCCTTGCGCGATCATTTTTTCACGCTGTTTGCCGTGGCCACAGCGCTGGGCGGTTTTTCAGCAGTCCGTTTTTACCTGGTGAGCTGGCTGGGCGAGCGCATCACCGCCGACCTGCGCAATGCGGTGTATTCGCACGTGTTGCAACAAAGCCCGGAGTTTTTTGAAACGACCCAAACCGGCGAAGTGCTGTCACGGCTGACCACCGACACCACGCTGGTGCAAACCGTGGTCGGGTCATCGCTGAGCATGGGCTTGCGCAACGCCGTCATGGGTACGGGCGCGCTGGCCATGCTGATCTATACCAACCCTTACGTGATGATCCAGGTCTTCGGCATTCTGGTGCTGATCGTGCTGCCCAGTGTGTGGTTCGGCCGGCGCGTGCGCAAGCTCTCACGCGCCAGCCAGGACCGTGTGGCCGACTCCAGCGCGATTGCCGCCGAAGTGCTGAACGCCATTCCGGTGGTGCAAAGCTACACGGCAGAAGCGCGTGAAGCCGCCCGCTTTGACTCATCGACATCCAAGGCCTTCGAAGTAGCGGTGCGCCGCTCCATGGCGCGTTCGGTGCTGGTGGGCTTCATCATCATCGCCACCTCGGCGGCGCTGCTGTGGGGCCTGTACCAGGGCACCCAGGCGGTGGTGCGCGGCGACATCACGGCCGGCCACCTGGGGCAGACGGTTGTCTATGTGATCATTCTGGCCAGTGCTTTTGCCGTGCTCGGTGAGGTCTATGGTGACTTGTTGCGCGCAGCCGGTGCCACCGAGCGCCTGATGGAGCTGCTCGGCAAGCGCTCGCCGATTGTCTCGCCGGCAATGCCCGTCAAGGCACCTGCCCCCCAGGCCGGTAGCACCGTCACGCTGGAGTCGGTGAACTTTCACTACCCTTCGCGCCCGGCGCAGGCGGCGCTCAGTGACTTCACACTCAAAGTCGCCTCGGGAGAAACGATTGCCATCGTCGGCCCCAGTGGCGCGGGCAAGAGCACGGTGTTTCAGTTGCTGCTGCGCTATTACGACCCGCAGTCAGGCCTCATCACGCTCGACGGCGTGGCCACAGCCCAGATGGACTTGCAGTCACTGCGCGGGCGCATCGGCATCGTGCCGCAGGACGCGGTGATCTTTTCCAGCTCCGCGCTGGACAACATCCGCTACGGCCGCCCGGAAGCCAGCGATGATGAAGTCAAAGCCGCTGCACAAGCGGCGTTTGCACATGAATTCATCACAGCGCTGCCCGAAGGCTACGACACTTTTTTGGGTGAGCGCGGTGTGCGCCTGTCAGGCGGCCAGCGCCAGCGCATCGCAATTGCACGCGCTATGCTAAAAAACCCGCCTCTGCTCTTGCTCGACGAAGCCACCAGCGCGCTCGACGCCGAAAGCGAACGCATGGTGCAAGCCGCATTGGAGTCCGCCATGCGCGGGCGCACCACGCTGGTCATCGCGCACCGGTTGGCCACCGTGCAGCAAGCTGATCGCATTCTGGTGCTGGACCATGGCCGCCTGGTCGAAGAGGGCCGGCACGCGGAACTGGTGAAGCAAGGCGGCATGTACGCCCGGCTGGCGGAGTTGCAGTTCACTTCTTGAGTTGCAGTGGCGGGGGCTGATTCTTCGGGCTGATGGAAACGCTGCTGGAAACGCCGATGGATACGCCGATGGATACGCCAATGGATTCCTGCCTCCGCAGGAATGACGGAATTGACCCGTCATTCCTGCCTTCGCTCGTCATACCTGCCTTCGCCCGTCATTCCTGCCTTCTCCCGTCATTCCTGCGAAGGCAGGAATCCATCCCCTCGACCTTCATAAATGGGCAGGAACCCATCCCCTCCCCGCCTTATGCATTAAACGCATAGATAAGCCAGAACCTGGCCTTGGACAAATACTGCGGGCGCTCCTACGCTCAAAGCATTGACCTTCAGGAGCTTTGTTCATGAACTTATCCGCCACTGCCGCTGCGGCAGGACCGCACCCTCTTCCCTCTTACCTGAACGCCGAAGAGCTAGGCCCCTGGGGCAATTACCTGGAGCAGGTAGACCGGGTGATTCCGCACCTGGGGCCGCTGGCGCGCTGGGCCGAAACGCTCAAACGGCCCAAGCGGATATTGATTGTCGATGTGCCAATTCAGATGGATGACGGGCGCATCGCGCACTTTGAAGGTTACCGGGTGCAGCACAACATCTCGCGCGGACCCGGCAAGGGTGGTGTGCGCTTTCACCAGGACGTGACGCTCTCAGAAGTGATGGCGCTGTCAGCCTGGATGTCGATCAAGAACGCAGCGGTGAACGTGCCTTACGGCGGCGCCAAGGGTGGCATCCGGGTGGACCCTAAAACACTGTCGCCGGGCGAGCTTGAGCGCATGACGCGGCGCTACACCAGCGAAATCGGCATCATCATCGGGCCTAACAAAGACATTCCCGCGCCGGACGTGAACACCAACGAGCAGACCATGGCCTGGATGATGGACACCTACGCCATGAACACCGGTTCAACCGCCACCGGCGTGGTTACCGGCAAGCCGGTGGATCTGGGCGGCTCACTCGGGCGGCGCGAGGCCACCGGGCGCGGTGTCTACACGGTGGGTGTTGAAGCGGCGCGGCACCTGGGGCTGGAGATGGCCGGCGCACGTGTGGCGGTGCAGGGCTTTGGCAATGTGGGCGGCATCTCAGCCAAACTGTTTGCCGAAGCCGGTGCGCGCATCGTGGCGGTGCAAGACCATGGCGGCAGCATCTATTGCGAGGCCGGGCTGGATGTACCGGCGCTGCTGCGGCATGTGGCCGCCACAGGATCGGTAGCCGGTTTTGACAAGGCTGAGGTGCTGGCCGACGACAAGTTCTGGGACGTGGACTGCGAGATTTTGATTCCGGCGGCGCTGGAGCAGCAGATCACGGTGCACAACGCCCACCGCATCCAGGCGCGCATGGTGATTGAAGGCGCCAATGGCCCGACCACACCCGCAGCGGACGACATCCTGCAATCACGCAACATTCTGGTGGTGCCCGATGTGATTGCCAACGCCGGCGGCGTGACAGTGAGCTACTTTGAATGGGTACAGGATTTTTCGAGCTTCTTTTGGGATGAAGAAGAGATCAACGCACGGCTGGTGAAGATCATGAAGAACGCCTTTGCCGGGGTCTGGTCGGTCGCGCAAGACCGCCAAGTGAGCTTGCGCACAGCCACTTTCATTGTGGCCTGCCAACGCATTTTGCACACACGCCAATTGCGCGGGCTTTACCCCTGAGCGGCCGGTTTACTGCAGCGGGCCTTTGAGCGCGTCGGGGATCGGCAGCGGCATCACGGAGATGCCTTCTTCCAGCAGAGCCACTGCTTCTTCGCGCGAAGTCTGACCGCGGATGCTGCGCTCGTCGGTCTCGCCGTAGTGCATCTGCCGGGCGACTTCGGCAAAGTGGCTGCCCACGTCTTCGGTGTTGGCCATGACATGGCGCGCCATTTTCAGCCAGTCCGACTGAACGGCTTGCAAATCTTGCAGGGCTTGCGCAGACGTCAGCGGCGCTGCGCCGGCCGGCACGATTTGGCCGCTGGC
>JAIPDA010000067.1 GCA_021737905.1 Rhodoferax sp. | reverse complement strand
GGCACGGTGGCCGCCGAACAGCTGATCGCCCGCATCGATACCGACGGCAAGGTTGGCGCTGCCGCTCCTGCAGCCTCCGCTGCGGCACCGGCCGCTGCACCTGCGCAGGTTGCTGCTGTCACTGTGTCTTCCGGCATGGCTGGTGTGGCCATGCCCGCTGCCGCCAAGCTGATGGCCGACAACAGTCTGGCCGCCGGTTCCGTACCGGGCACCGGCAAAGATGGCCGCGTCACCAAGGGTGATGTGTTGTCCGCCGTCGCCGGTGGCGTCAAGTCCACGGCCGCTGTGATCCCCACAGGCGTTCCGACCAGCACATTGCCACAGGTGTCTGTGCCTACCGCGAGCCTCGGTGAGCGCCCCGAGCAACGTGTGCCTATGAGCCGCCTGCGTGCCCGCGTGGCAGAGCGTCTTTTGCAATCGCAATCTACCAACGCCATCCTCACCACCTTCAACGAAATCAACATGGCCCCGGTCTTGGAGATGCGCAAAAAGTTTCAGGACAAGTTTGAAAAAGAACATGGCATCAAGCTCGGCTTCATGAGCTTTTTTGTCAAGGCTGCTGTACACGCGCTGAAAAAATTTCCGGTGCTCAATGCCTCGGTGGACGGCAACGACATCGTCTACCACGGCTACTTTGATATCGGCATTGCGGTGGGTTCGCCGCGTGGCCTGGTGGTGCCTATTTTGCGCAACGCCGACCAGATGAGCTTTGCCGACATCGAGAAAAAGATTGCCGAATTCGGCGCCAAGGCGCGTGACGGCAAGCTGGGCATGGAGGACATGACCGGCGGCACTTTTTCCATCAGCAACGGAGGCACCTTCGGCTCCATGCTGTCTACACCCATCATCAACCCGCCGCAGTCGGCCATTCTGGGTATTCATGCCACCAAAGACCGTGCTGTCGTTGAAAACGGCCAGGTTGTGGTGCGGCCCATGAACTACTTCGCCATGTCTTACGACCACCGCATCATCGACGGCCGCGAAGCCGTGCTGGGCCTGGTCACGATCAAAGAAGCGATGGAAGATCCCTCACGCCTGTTGTTTGACATCTGATCGGAAAGCAAATCATGTCTCAACAATTTGATGTCGTCGTCATCGGCGCAGGCCCCGGCGGCTATATCGCGGCCATTCGTGCGGCCCAACTGGGCTTCAACGTGGCCTGTATCGACGAGTGGAAAAACGCGGCCGGCGGCCCCGCACCCGGCGGCACCTGCACCAACGTAGGCTGCATTCCTTCCAAGGCTCTGCTGCAGTCCAGCGAGCATTTTGAACACGCCAACCATCACTTCGCAGAGCACGGCATCACCGCCACCGGCGTGAAGATGGACATCGCCAAAATGCTGGCCCGCAAAGACACCGTCGTGAAGCAAAACAACGACGGCATCTTGTACCTGTTCAAAAAGAACAAGGTCACTTTCTTTCACGGCCGCGGCTCTTTTGTCGCCGCCAAAGAAGGCGCTTACGAGATCAAAGTGGCCGGCAAGGCTGAAGAAACCATCTCCGGCAAGCACGTGGTGGTGGCCACCGGCTCCAGCGCACGCGTCTTGCCCGGCACGCCGTTTGATGAGGACAACATCCTGTCGAACGACGGCGCGCTGCGCATGGGCGCCGTGCCCAAAAAACTCGGCCTCATCGGCTCGGGCGTCATTGGTCTGGAGATGGGTTCGGTCTGGCGCCGTCTGGGTGCCGAGGTGACGGTGCTCGAAGGCCTGCCGACCTTTTTGGGTGCGGTGGACCAGCAAATCGCCAAGGAAGCGCACAAGGCTTTTGTCAAGCAGGGCTTGAAGATCGAGCTCGGCGTCAAGGTCGGCGAGATCAAGTCTGTCAAGAAAGGTGTTACGGTCGCCTACACCAACGCCAAGGGCGAAGCCGTGTCGCTGGACGTTGACAAGCTGATCATCTCGATCGGCCGTGTGGCCAACACCACCGGCCTGGCGGCAGACGCCGTGGGCCTGCAGCTCGACGAGCGCGGTGCCATCGTGGTGGATGCCGATTGCAAGACCAACCTGCCCAACGTCTGGGCGGTGGGCGACGTGGTGCGCGGCCCCATGCTGGCGCACAAGGCCGAAGAAGAGGGCGTGGCCGTGGCAGAGCGCATTGCCGGCCAGCACGGGCATGTCAACTTCAACACCATCCCCTGGGTGATTTACACCAACCCTGAAATCGCCTGGGTCGGTCAGACCGAAGAGCAGCTCAAATCGGCCGGCCGTGCCTACAAGTCCGGCACCTTTCCGTTCATGGCCAACGGCCGTGCACGCGCCTTGGGGGACACCACAGGCATGGTCAAGATGCTGGCAGACGCCAGCACCGACGAGATACTCGGCGTACACATCGTTGGCCCCATGGCCAGCGAGTTGATCGCCGAATGCGTGGTGGCCATGGAGTTCCGCGCCAGCAGCGAAGACATCGCCCGCATCTGCCATGCGCACCCGTCCTTGAGTGAAGCCACCAAGGAAGCGGCCTTGGCGGTGGACAAGCGCACGCTCAACTTCTGAGCGCAGAACCTAAGCCGGCGTCCATGTCCGTTCGTTCTGCCTACGAGGCCGAACTGCAGCTGCGGGGCTACAGCAGTGACCCCGCTCAGCTGCGTGCGGTCGATGCGCTCGAGCGCTGCGCCACAGAGTGGGCTGGGTACAAAGTAAAGAGATCGAACTCGCTCAAGAAGTTGATCAACCGGCCGGCTATTCCGCGGGGTGTGTACATGCACGGCGGAGTGGGGCGGGGCAAAAGCTTTTTGATGGACTGCTTTTACAACGCAGTGCCTCTCAAGCGTAAAACGCGCTTGCACTTTCATGAGTTCATGCGCGAGGTGCACCGTGAGTTGCGCGAATTACAGGGTACTGTCAACCCGCTGGATGAGTTGGGCCGGCGCATGGCCTTGCGCTACAAACTCATCTGTTTTGATGAGTTTCACGTGGCCGAGATCACCGATGCGATGATCCTGCACCGCTTGCTGGCGGCACTGTTTAACAATGGCGTGGGCTTTGTCACCACCTCCAATTTTGAGCCTGATGCGCTTTACCCCAACGGTATGCACAGAGACCGCATCTTGCCGGCCATTGACTTGCTCAAAGCCAACTTGGAAGTGATCAGCGTTGACAACGGTACCGATTACCGCTCCATCACTTTAGAGCAGCTCCAGCTCTATCACATGCCATTGGGTCAGGCGGCCGACGCTGCCATGGCAGACGCTTTCGAACGTTTGGCTGAAAAGCGAGACGAATACCCTGTGCTGAATATTGAGTCGCGGCAAATACGTGCCCGGCGCAAGGCCGGCGGGGTAGTCTGGTTTGACTTCAAGACCTTGTGCGGCGGCCCGCGCTCGCAAAATGACTACCTTGAAATGGCCAGCCGCTTTCACACCGTACTTCTCAGCGACGTGCCGCACATGCCGGTGCGCATGGCTTCTGAAGCCCGGCGATTCACCTGGTTGGTCGATGTGTTGTACGACCGGCATGTCAAGCTGATCATGTCGGCTGCCGTGCCGCCCGAGTCTCTTTACACAGAAGGCCCCCTGGCGCATGAATTTCCACGTACCATTTCAAGACTGAATGAAATGCAGTCGACGCAGTATCTGGCGCTGGAGCGCCGTATTGTTGACACCAGGATCACATGAAACTCGTCCTCTTTCTGTTTTGCTGCAGCCTGTCACTTGGCGCAGCAATGGCCCAGTCGCCGGCCCAGGAAAAGGACAACAATGCGCTGGAACGCAGCAAGATCGCTGCAGAGCGGGCGCGGCTTGAAGCCGGTTTCCAGGCGGAAGAGGCCGCTTGCAAAAGCCGGTTCGCGGTCAATGCGTGCCTGCAGGAGATCCGTCCCCGTCGCAACGCGGCCATGGCAGACCTGCGCCGTCAGGATCTTTTAATCAACGAGGCAGATCGTAAGGCCAGGGCCGCCGATCAGATTCAGAAGACCGAAGATAAAAGCAGTCTGGAGCGTCAGCAGCAACGCGCCGAGCAGGAAAAAAAGGCGCAACAAGAAGCTGAGCGACGCTCAGAGCGCCACGATCAGCGTGGACAGAGTCAAGCCAAGTCGGCGGCAGACGCCAGCGCCAATGTTGAGGCTGCCCAAACACGTCAAAAAAACAGCCAAAGCAAGGCAGAGGAAGCCAAAACCCGGCATGAACAAGCCGCCGCCAATGTGGAGGCCGCTCAAGCACGTCAAAAAAACAGCCAAAGCAAAGCAGAGGAAGCCAAAACACGGCATGAACAAGCCGCCTCCAATGTGCTGGATGCCAAGGTGCGTTCTGAAAAAGCCGCTCAAAACCAGGCTGAGCGTGATAAGCGCTTAAAGGACAAATCCAACAGCACCCGTAAACCACTGCCTGCGCCGCCCTGACTCAACCAATGACCCCATTTCTTGCAGCTTGCCTGCGCGAAAGCCGCCTTGTGCCTCACCACTGTCTCGCTGCCCCTGGGCCCTTCATCGATGCACTTCTTAAGCAGTCCGGCTTGCCGCTGGCAGAGACTGCCTGATGGACCTGGAGCAGCAGGTCGAAGCTGCCTTCGCGCCCGGCGGTATTTTGTCGCGCACGACGGATCACTTTATGCCGCGCACCGGTCAGACCGACATGGCCATGGCGGTGGCCAGAGCCATTGAGGGCGCCTACCCCCTGGTGGTGGAAGCCAGCACCGGCGTTGGCAAAACTTTTTCCTATCTGGTGCCGGCTTTGCTCAGCGGTGAGCGTGTGATGTTGTCAACAGCCACCAAGGCACTGCAAGACCAGCTGTTTGGTCGCGATCTGCCCAAGCTGGTTCAGGCTTTGGGCCTGCCGCTCAGCATGGCGCTGCTCAAGGGGCGCGGCAGCTATTTGTGCTTGCACAGGATGCAGCAGGCCCGCAGCGAGGCCATGATGCCAGAGCGCAGCACTTTGCATGCGCTGGCGCGCATTGAGCAATGGTCACAGACTACCCGCACTGGCGATCTGGCAGAACTGCCCGGGCTCGATGAACGCTCACCGGTGATTGCGCTGGTGACATCGACGCGTGACAACTGTCTGGGTTCAGCCTGTCCGAGTTTTCGGGCCTGCCATGTCAATCTGGCCCGCCGCGAAGCCTTGGCCGCCGATGTGGTGGTCATCAACCATCATTTGTTTTTTGCTGATCTGGCGGTGCGTGAGTCCGGCGTGGCCGAGCTGCTGCCGACCGTGCGTATTGCAATTTTTGACGAAGCTCACCAGCTCAACGAAACCGGTATTCAGTTTTTAGGCAAAAACATCACCACCGGGCAATTGCTGGACTTTTGCCGGGACATGTTGGGAGTCGGCTTGCAGCTGGCCCGTGGTTTGGTGGACTGGCAAACCCTTGCAGCGCAGACTGAGCGGGCGGCGCGCGAGTTGCGCCTTTGCGTGGGCAAGGCTTTTCCGGGCACCAAACTGCGCTGGACCGAGGCTGTCCCCGAAACGCTTGACGAGGCGGCCTGGACGCTGGCTCTGGTACAGATGGCCGAGGCCTGCGACGCTGCGGCGCAAGCTTTAGACAGTGTGAGTGAGCTGGCCCCTGACTTTGCGCGTCTGCAAGAAAGAGCGATTGAGTTCGGTGAGCGCTTGAAGCACTTTGCAGGGCCCTGCCAGACCGGCTCTGTACGTTGGCTGGAAGTCGGCGCGCAGCTGAGGCTGGTCGAGTCGCCGCTGGACATTGCCCAGGCGGTTCAGTCCAAGGTGCTGGGCAGCAGTCCGGAGGGGGCCAAAACCTGGGTTTTTACTTCGGCCACCCTGGGCGATGACGATAAGCTGACTTGGTTCACCCAACCCTGCGGTCTGGCCGGCGCGCAGATCTTGCGCGTGGGCAGTCCGTTTGACTACGCTGTTCAGGCCGCCGTCTATGTGCCGCAGGACTTCCCCAAACCCGGTGAGCCCTCGCACATGGCGCGGGTGGCCGAGTCTGCTGCTATCTGGGCCCGTCGCCTGGGTGGCCGCACCATGGTGCTGACCACCACGCTGCGTGCGCTGCGCGGTATTGCTGATGCGCTGCGCGAGAGCTTCAAGGACTCGGGCGATCTGGAAGTGCTGGCCCAGGGCGATCTGCCTAAACGCGTGCTGATCGAGCGCTTTCGCCGGGGCAGTGAAGCGGGCGAGGCCGGCTGCATTCTGGTGGCCTCGGCCTCATTTTGGGAGGGTATTGACGTGCCCGGCGAGGCGCTGCAGATGGTCATCATCGACAAACTGCCTTTTCCGCCACCGAACGACCCGATGGCAGAAGCGCGTTCGAGGCACATTGAGTCGCTAGGAAGAAGTGCCTTCAATGACTATTTTTTACCCGAGGCGGCCGTCGCGCTCAAGCAGGGGGCAGGGCGGCTGATCAGGCGTGAAAGCGATCAGGGCGTGCTGGTGGTGTGCGACACCCGGCTGGTCACCATGGGTTACGGCAGGCGACTGCTGCGGGCCTTGCCGCCCATGCAACGACTGAGCTCAGAGTCCGAGCTGCTGCAACGCCTGGATTTGCTTACCAAAACTTGTACCACGCGCCCTTAGCGTCTTTGGCATCTTTGGCACCCTTACCGCTCTGCGAAGTGCCCCGCGTGAAGGCGCTGTCCGGATAACTTTTTTGCATGATGCGCAGCGTGTCGTCACGCAGCTGCGTCATGCCCATCGCATCGTAGGAGCGGTACAGCAAAAACAGTGCTTCTTCTGCGGCCGGCACGTCGCGGTAATTGGTGAGTGCGTTTTGGGCGCGGTTGATGGCTGCGACATAAGCGCCACGCGTGAAGTAGTAGCGCGCCACATGCACTTCAGACTGTGCCAGCGAATTCACGATATAGCCCATGCGCAAGCGTGCATCCGGGGCGTAGCGCGAGTCTGGAAAGCGCGCCACCAGTTCTTTGAAGGCCTCGAAGGACTCCTTGGCAGCTTTTTGGTCCCGCTCGGCCAGGTCTTGCCTGATCAGATTACCGAACATGCCCAGGTTGTCATTGAAGTTGACCAGACCTTTGAGGTAGAGCGCATAGTCCAACGCGGAGCTCCCGGGGTGCAGCTTGATAAACCTGTCCAGGGTGGCCACGGCCTGTACCAGTTCGCCAGCTTTGTACTGGGTGTGCGCCTTTTCAAGTTGTGCCTGCTGCGCCAAAGGGGTGCCGGCAGCCCGACCCTCCAGCTTTTCATAGAGCACGATGGCTTTTTCGAAAGCGCCGGCGCTGGCTTCGTCTTTGGCTTCAGCGTAAATTTTGTTAGGGCTCCAGCCGGCAGTCGGGTCTGCGGGCGTGCTGGAACAAGCGGCAAGCAGGCCGCTCAGAATTAAAACTGCAGCAGCAGCGCGAGTCGTGGCATGAACCGCCGATAATTTGAGCAACATCGTGATCGACTCTCTAATGACTGTTTCTGAACAAAGCCCCCTAATTATATCGAGCGACCCCGCAGTCGCAGACCCCTTGGGTGAGTCGCAGGAGGATGCGGACAGTACGCTTGAAGTGGAGTTGCGTGAGGCTGAGATGCCGATATCGGCGCACGGCGAGCGCCTGGACCGAGCCTTGTCCGGAATTGTGCCCGAGTTCTCGCGCACCTACCTGCAGCAATTGATCGATTCAGGCTTGGTGCGCCTGAACGGTCTGCCAGTGACCAAGGCCTCCTTCAAGGTCAAGGCTGGCGATCGCGTGCAAATTGAACTCAGGCCAACGCCGCAAAGCCAGGCCTTCAAGCCCGAAGACATGGTCTTGGACGTGGTGTTTGAAGACGCCCACCTGCTGGTCATCAATAAACCTGCAGGTCTGGTGGTGCATCCGGCCCCCGGCAACTGGAGCGGCACCATGCTCAATGGTTTGCTCGCACGCGATGATGCGGCCCGTTTTTTGCCGCGTGCAGGTATCGTGCACCGGCTAGACAAGGACACCAGTGGCTTGATGGTGGTGGCCAAGACCCGTGAAACCATGGACCGATTGGTCGAGATGATTGCCGCACGCGAGGTCAGCCGGGACTATCTCGCGGTCGGGCACCGGGCTTGGCAAGGCTCGCGGCAGCAGCAGGTGGCGCTGCCCATTGGCCGCGACCCGCGCAACCGCCTGCGCATGGCCGTTGTCGACCTGGAGCGTCATTCAGGCAAGACCGCCTTGACCGATATTTCGTTGCTTGACAACCAGCACGCCCATTGCCTGGTGCGTTGCAAGCTTCACACGGGGCGTACCCACCAGATACGTGTTCACATGGCCTCATTGGGTCACCCGCTGGTTTCGGACGAGCTTTATGGCGGCGAGGCAGCAGCGGGGCTGAGCCGGCAGGCATTGCATGCCAGACGATTGGCTTTTGCCCACCCCGGCAGTGCTGAGGCTTTGGCCTTTGTCGCCCCCGTACCGGACGATCTGGAGCATGCTATCCAGGCCTTGGGCCTGAGCTACAATGGAAAATCGTAGTCGTGACGACTGCGCTGGCGTTGCGCAGACCCGGTGTCTGCCCCCATGGTGAATTGCGCTGACTTTTGTCTTTTGACACCAGCCGCTGAGCGACCAGCTCGCTCGCATTTTTATCGGATTTAAAAATCATGAATACGTTGGATGCAAAGTGCGTCCTCGAAACGGCATTGATCTGCGCTGCACAGCCGCTGCAAGTGCGCGAGATGGAGCTGCTTTTCGACGGCGTGCTGTCAGCCGATACGATCAAACAATTGCTGCAACAGTTGCAAGACGACTGGGCAAGCCGCGGCGTGGAGCTGGTGCATGTGGCCAATGGCTGGCGCTTTCAGAGTCGCCCGGCCATGCGCGAATTCCTGGACCGCCTGCACCCCGAAAAGCCGCCTAAATACACCCGCGCCACCCTTGAAACCCTGGCCATCATTGCCTACCGTCAGCCGGTTACCCGCGGCGATATGGAGGACATTCGCGGTGTGACCATCAACAGCTTGTTGCTCAAACAGCTCGAAGAGCGTGGCTGGGTCGAGGTGATCGGCCACCGTGAAACGGTCGGCCGGCCGGCGCTTTACGCCACCACACGGCAGTTTTTAGACGATCTCGGCGTAGAGTCTCTGGACCAGTTGCCCGTGCTGAGCAGCGGCGAAGGTGAAGGCGCTATGCTCGAGCAAATCGAGTTCGGTCTGTCGGATTCCTCAGCTGCCTTTGAGGCCGCCGATGCCGCAAACTCCGCGCAAAGCCTGCTGATTCCAGAAGATGAACCCCTGGAGCGCGCCCAACTTGCATCAGAGGCCAAAGAAGCCCCGGATGCGGTGCAAAAAGATGAATTCCCTGCTGGCCAGCCTCCGCTCGCCAGCTGATTGAACGACCGATGCCCCGGCGGCCAAACCATGAAGGCCGGCGGACAACCCCCTGAGCTGGAAGTTTTAAGGTTGCGCAAGCCCTGAAACCCTGCATACCCTGGCCCTGGCCAGGCCGATAGAGGCCCTTTAAGCCAAGTAAACGATGAACCCTCCAGACAACCCTATTGCGGCTTCAGCCACAGCCGAGTCCATGGCCACCGTTGCGGACACGACTCCGGCGCCGGCACTTCAGGCCGAGCCTTTGGATGCCGGCCCGGGACAAGCGCCCAAGCCTGCTCACTCAAACCGGCCGGCAGCTGTGCCGGTTTACCAGTTCGAAGATGTGGTCACGGGCCAGTTCGATGCCGATGAGGACGACATCGCCCTGGAGCCGCCCAAGCGTGTTTTGTCGGCACAGCCGGAAAGTCCGAAGCTGCACAAAGTGCTGGCGCAGGCGGGCTTGGGCTCGCGCCTGGAGATGGAGCAGCTGATTCTCGAAGGAAGAATTTCCGTGAACGCGGAGCCTGCACACATCGGTCAGCGCATCCAGTTTGGTGACAACGTCAAAGTCAACGGCAAGCCCATTCGCGTGCGCATAGACCCGCCGCCGCCCCGCGTGATTGCATACCACAAGCCCACGGGCGAGGTGGTAACGCATGACGATCCGCAAAACCGCCCAACCGTTTTCAGGCGTTTGCCTAAGCTGTTTCAGGGCAAGTGGCAGTCGGTCGGGCGGCTGGACCTGAACACCGAAGGTTTGTTGCTGCTGACCAGTTCCGGGGAGTTGGCCAACAAGCTGATGCACCCGCGTTTTGGTCTGGAGCGTGAATACGCCGTGCGCGTCCTGGGCGCCTTGAATGCCGAAGAAAAAAAGCGCCTGCTCGAAGGTGTGCAGCTCGACGATGGCTTGGCTCAGTTCAGCACCATTGAAGCCGGTGGCGGCGAAGGCGCCAATTGCTGGTACCGCGTGACGATTTCTGAAGGTCGCAACCGCGAAGTACGCCGTATGTTCGAGGCAGTCGGTCACGCCGTCAGCCGCCTGATTCGCATTCGCTATGGTGCCGTGATGTTGCCGCGTGGTTTGAAACGGGGCGCCTTTGTGGAGCTCGATGATCAGGATATTGCAACACTGACCAATGCCTTGATTCGTTCGGAGGGCAGGGGCGATCAGCGCTCTGGGCGGCAGCGGCCCGCCGGCGGTCCCGGGGGGCGCGGACAGCGGCGCGAGCGCCCCGCGGACAGCCGTGGCCCGAGCCGCCCTGATGCGTACCGGACTGACACTTCACGTCCGCCTGTGGAGCCGCAGTTGCTAGACCCTGTGACCGGCGAGGCGCCGGATCCCTATGATTTGCAGCCGCCGCCCATGCGTCAGGACGGCAGTCGGGGTGCTGGACGGGGCCCGCGTGGCCCGGGCCCCGGTGGCCCGCGTGGCGGTCAGCGTCAAGGTCCTGGTGGCGGTGCGGGTCAGGGCCAGCAGCGGCGTGGCGAGCGCAAACCCAGGCCGGACGGGCCGCCGGCTGGCGCTCAACCCGACCCGATGAAAACCTCCTTTGGCTACATAGGCGCTGAAACTTTCACCCGGCAGCGTCAGGCGCAAGGTCAGCGCCGATCTGGCGGTGGCTCAGGTGGTGGTGGCGGTGGCTCAGGTGGTGGTGGTGGTGGTGGTGGTGGTGGTGGTGGTGGTGGTGGTGGTGGTGGT
>JAIPDA010000066.1 GCA_021737905.1 Rhodoferax sp. | reverse complement strand
TGGACCGTTTTGAACAGCTTCAGGGCCGCAAAGCCGATTTGCTGGCCGAGCTCGCTGGCCTCTGCCCTGCCGCAGAGGTTTTGCAAAAAGACCCCGATTGGCAAGGCTTGCTGGCCGCCATGACCGAATGCCGCGACCTGCACAGGCGCAACGCCATGCTCATAGAGCGCAAACTCGAAGCCATACGCGGCACGCTGCAAAGCCTGCAGTCCAGCGTGGCCACCAGCACCGTCGAGGTTTATGACCGCTTAGGTCAAGTGGCCCGTTTTTCACGCGGGCGCGGTTACCAGGACGCCTGAGCCCTGCCCTGCTTAAGCCGCAGGATCGGCCGGCGCTGCTTGGGCAGCAACCTCTGGGCGGCTGTAGGCTGCCATTTTTTCGTCTCCCGGGCGCATGCCCTTGAGCCAATAAACCCAGCTCAAAATCACGGCCACGGTGGTGTAGAGCTCTGTGGGGATCTCGTCGTCCACATTGAGCCGGCTGAGCAAAGCCAGCAGCTGGGGGTCTTGCGAGACATAAACGCCCTGCTTGCGAGCTTCTTCCACAATCATGTCGGCCACGGCGCCGTCGCCCTTGGCGGTGACCATGGGGACTGCGTGGGCGCCGTACTCGAGGGCAATGGCTTGGCGAATCGGGTTCATGCTGAAACGTCTACCACCATGCCGCGCCCGCTGGGCCGCCATTGACCGGGCTCCACCGGCCGCGCGCCATGCACAATTTGAAAGCTCTGCATGGCCAGCCCGGCATCAGCGAGTTGCTGGCGTAACTCCGGAGAGCGGACGTTGGCCTGCCGGGCCACGTCGGCCTGCAAAGCCCACATGTGCAGGTCGACACGGTCAGAGCCGTGCAGTTCGGTCTTGAGCCAGATTTCACCAAGCGAATCGCTGCGCGAGTGCACATTGACTGTGAGTGGCGGGGGATTGTCGCCGTCACGCGGCGCGCGCCTGAAGACAATCTCTACCGGCTCAGCATCATGAAAAGGCAAAACCATGCGCATGAGCAACTCGCGCTGGGCATGGGCTTGCACGGCCTGGACCTGAAATGACTCCAGGTCGTCTACCGCACGCTGCAGACTGCTGACTTTCTCAGCGCTTTCGTCGGACTCTCCCCGGGCCAGGGCCGCCATGAGGCGGCGCAGCAGTTGTTTAGGGTCATCGGCAGGCGGCATGAGACCACGCGCTAGCCAGGCCTCTGCCCCCATGCCGGCGGCCACGAATTGGCTGAGTGCCTGCGGCGTGAGCTGCGCCATGGACAGCTGCATGCTGCGCCACTGGGTTTGCAAGTCGGGCCGCGGCAAGCTTTGCAAAATAGAGTCCAAGGTGCCCGGGCGAAACATCTCACTCACGCCCTGAGCGAGCGGCGGGCGAAACAACAAGTTGGCTACTTTAGAAAAGAAAACGCCGGGGTCGGCCGGGGCTGTGAGTGACGGCAGCGCCGTGGTGGCCGGCAAGAGCTGCAAAGTCCAGGGGCCGCTGGGCGAGGCCTGGACCCGCAGTGACAATTTGTCCCCTTCCGCCCAGGGCGAGGGGCGTGGTAACTCCAGCATGCGCCCGCGCAGCAGCAAGGCCATGTCACCGTTCGGGCGGGTTTGCACCAAGGCTTCGACAACCTCACCGTCGCTCAGCCCCAGCGCACGGGCCGCCGGGGCGGCCACGGGCAACAACTTTCCTTCAAGAAAAATTGGGTTTGCGCGGCCAGCCGATTGGCTGGCCTGAGCGCCTTCAATCAAGGAAAGCGGACCCAGCGTCGCTGCTGTTCAGCCGACGCCGGTGCGGCCGCGCGCGATGCATCTTCTGTTTCCAGCAATGGCGTGGCCACGGCACGCAGCAGTTGGACAGCGTCTGGCACATTCAGTGTCTCTGCGGTGCGCATGCGTGAGGCCTGACCGCCAGGAAATGCCTGCGGATTGAGTTCGATGAAAGCGTTGCGCAGCAACTCGACACGCAGGGGACTTTCGGCCATGGTTTTTTGAATCACCTTGTCAAGTGAATCGCCGCGCAGAACTTTGTAAGTGCGGCCAGACGCCACCACGGCCGGGCGTACAGGGGCAACAGGAGCGGCAGCCTTGGGAGCCAGGTTGGGCGGAAACATCGCCGGCCGGGGTGCCTGAGTTGGGCTTGTGCTTGGGCTGGCAGTTGGAGCCGGGACCTGAGCCACAGCCTGCACCGCCACCAAGACCAGGGTCGAAACCAGCCACTTGGGCGCTATCAAGCCTGGCGAATTGCAGACAGCGGTGTGTAAAGAGGACTTGTTCATGGGGCTTCCTTGTAGCAGGGCGGCTGGTGCCATAAGTGATTCAAAAAGGTACAGGCCTGCATTAACACAGCATTAACACCGCGTTAGCGCAACACATCCACGCCAGACATGGTCTGGGGCTGCCAGGCGCGCCATTGGGTGCGGACCTGATCGGCCGGGCCGGCTAAAACTTGTAACTGGGCATGGTGGGTATAGACACGCTGAACCCGGGCCAGCACGACTTGGGCGCCCACGCCGGCTTCCAGAATCTGGTGCGGAAAGCGCCGCTGATCGGCCAGTACCCACTCGTCGCCAGCGCGCACGCCAGCCAAGGTGCCGGCATTGATGCGCAGGTCGGCACCACGGGCATGGGTCACTTCAGGCTTCACGCTTTCGCAAGCCAGGCGCGAGTCCAAGGCCTGTGTCCACTGGCGAACATGGCGGGCCACTTGTTCGCGTGCCTGAGGGGGCAGTAAGTTAGCCCTGTAAGCGCCAGATTCAGCCGGGATTGGAATATCGGCGCTGGCAGCAAAAAACGGCTTGCTACTCCCCTGCGCAGTGACGGCGAAATGAATGCGCATGAAAGTCGGGGTATCGCCCCACAAAGGATTTTCGCGCCACCAGGTTTTCAAATCTTGCTGCGGCGCTGCGCTGCGAACTTGGGCTGGCACCGGGGAGACGCTGATAACAGCGCGCCAAGGCAAGTTTTGCTCGCCGGAACTCGTGAGGATTTGCTCATAAGCGGAGAGTTTGTCGCTACTTTGCTGAATCATTCGCCAAGCACTGGCCGAGGCGCCGGCTTGCAGCACCTGGTCGCGGCCGAACTGGCTCAAGGTGTAGGCCAGTGCCGCATCTTGGTGGCTCCACTGGCCATCCAAGGCGATTTGCAGACCGATGAGGTGACGCAGAGAGACCTGCTTTTCACAATCACGCGGCTTGGCAGCAACAGCCAAATCGGCAGCGATACCGTCTGGCGAGGCTTTGCCTTCTTGCAACTTGAGTTGGGCCTGCGGTCGCCCGCTGCTGTCGCGCAGATAGCTGAGCACCTGCACCCCGCGCACTTGCATGCCTGAGCGAAAGCTGCTGCCTTCGCGCAACACGCCCTGCCCGTCTATCCAAGCCACGCTGTCAACCCGGGTCGGGCCTTCCAGGGCAGCTTGCACCAGGCCTGCGCGTATGCCTTCCAGGCGTTCTTCCGGGCTCAAGCCTGTGACGGCCTGGGCCAGCACCGCCGGAGCGCACACAGCCAGTGCCAGCCAAGCGAGTCGGTGTTTCATGGCCATGGGCTCAGGAAATACTGATCAAGGATCAGCGGTTTTTAGCGACGATCTGACCCAGGTACAGGGTACGCAGATCCTTGACCACGGCTTTGTCCAAAGACAAAGTGGTCTCGTAAGTGTCATCACTGGTCGGCGTGATGCTGACCAGCACAGCGCCGTAAATCACGCCTTCAACACGGGTGCGGAAGGAGTCGTTTTGCACCACCATGTCGGCCACCGTGGTGCTGGCATCGAGTTGCTGGCCGTAAACCTGCTCGGTCAAAGAGCGGTAAGCGTCAAGCTTGGAAGCGCGTATGGCCAGCAAACGCTGCTGCGCCGGGTTGCGGTGGTTTTGCACGCTGATCACAGCGTAGCCACTGGCCGTCAGCGTTTCACGCTTTTCGACCATGGGCGCGATCATGCCCGCCACTTCAGCCGGGCTGGGCTGGGCAACAGCAGCTTTGGTAGGCTGGGCCGCGGCTACGGGTTTGACTTTTTCTTGAAGGGATACCTGCTCAAGCATGGTCTGGCAGCCGGAGAGGCTCGCGCCCCCCAGAGCAAACATGAAGCACAAGGCCAGGGATCGCGTTGCGGGGAGTTTCAGACGGGTCATGGCATGGTCTTTCACAGGTAAGCATGGGGCTAAAGGCATCTACCTCAATATCGACAGCAGAACAACAATCTTGAGACGCTTCCAAGCAACTTGGACCCGCTTCCGGCCATTTTCTTGATGTTTCCAAGTCACAACAATCAATTAAATCATTAACGATTAAATATATTGTGTAATATTCCAAGGTGTTTGTCAGTCGACTCATGCCTGATAGCGTTGTACTTTTCTTACGTTCAATTACCGACTCACCTTCATTTGCCCGTGGCCAGCAAAAAAACCCACTCTTACATCGGATGCAGCGAGGCCGCCAAGGCGGTTCGTAACATGGTTTCGCTCGTTGCCGACTCTACCGCCACGGTGCTGATCACCGGCGAAAGCGGTACGGGCAAGGAGCTGGTGGCACGCGCACTGCACGACGAGTCGCTGCGCAAAGACGGCAATTTTGTGCCCATCAACTGCGCGGCCATCCCCAAAGATTTGCTCGAGAGCGAGTTGTTCGGTCACCGCAAAGGCGCTTTCACAGGCGCTGTGGCAGACCGGGTGGGCCGCTTTGAGTTGGCCCACGGCGGAACAATTTTCTTAGACGAGATTGGCGACTTGTCGCTGGACATGCAAGTCAAGTTGCTGCGCGTTTTGCAAGAGCGAACCATTGACCCGGTAGGCGGCTTGCGACCTGTGCAAGTCCATGTGCGGGTGGTGGCGGCCACGCACCGGGACCTGGAGGCTGAGATCGAGGCCGGCCGCTTCCGGGAAGACTTGTATTACCGCCTGAACGTGCTGCCTCTGAACACAGCGCCATTGCGTGAGCGAGCTGAAGACGTGCCCGAGTTGCTCAAGTTTTTTGCGGCTCATTTTGCAGGTCCGGGCAAACAGCCCGTGACATTCACCGAGGATTTTCTTCACGCCCTCAAGGCCTACCACTGGCCCGGCAATGTCCGGGAATTGTCGAATTTGATAGACCGTTTCAGCACTTTGTTTGCCTGCCAGCATCTGGCCCTGGGCTCTGTACCTGCTAACTTGTTGCCGCGCGGTCTGGCCGCCTTGCAGGCCGAGCGCTGCGACAGCGCACCGGTCAGCTTGCTGCCCCCTGCCCCGGCGCGTCACGAACTGCTGAGCCAAAGCGAGCTCAAGCGCCCAATGGCTGAGAGCAGCAACGAGGTGGAAGACATCATCATGCTGGCGCAAGCCAGCATGCCAACACTGCCGGTGGGCGGTGTTTCTTTGAAAGACAGGCTGGCTGACATTGAGCGCGACCTGATCTCTCAGGCGCTCACGCGCACAGACGGCAATGTGTCGCAGACGGCTCGCTTGCTGAGCCTGCAGCGCACCACCTTGATCGAAAAAATTCACAAGTACGACCTGCGTCCGGCGAACGCCGCCAGCGAGTCACCGCTTTCGGCCTGATCGCTTTTTAAAACGCGGGCTTAATCTGTGCCCGGCGCACGCGGGTACTGCAGCATGCGCTCACGGTCACGATTGCGGTCTGCGGCCAGTTTGGCGGCTCTGGCGTCAGCGGCCTGACGGTCACGCAACTCTTTTTGCTGCTTTTCCATGTCTCGGCGAACTGCACTTGCGTCACCGAGCGCGCCCTCCAGACCTTTCATCTGACCGGACAGTGTTTTCAAGGCATTGGCCTGCGCTTGCAGACGGCCGTCCATGGCTTGCACTTGCTTGCTCATGGACTGGGTTTTGCCGTCGAGTTGCTTGACCAGCAAATCCGGGGTGGCCTGGGAGGTTTTGATGACTTCTTCGAGCCGGGCGTCGATTTTGGTTTGTATGGCCGCCGAAGCCTCTTGCTTGACCATCAGCTCTTGCAGCGCTTGCTGCACCGAGCCGACCGACTCCATAGAGGCATCCATGCCGACCACGCGTTTGCCGATAGCCAGCATCATGCTGTCCAGCTGCCCCACGTGGCTTTGCAAGCGCCAAGCCATGGCGCCGAATACCCCGCAAGCGACCACCATCAAGCAGCCGCACAGGAAAACCAGGAAAAATTGCAGCCGTCGTTGCTGCACGTGGGCGTCCACCAGTTTTTTGGAGGCCAGGCGCAACTCAATACCGGCATCGGCCGCCATGTTGGCAGAACGGCTGGCCAGATCGGCCGAATCCATGAGCACCAACTTCATGTCGGTCATGTTGTGCTCATCGATAGCCTTGTCGGCGGCGGCCTTGTCTATC
The DNA here is from genome assembly GCA_021737905.1 of Rhodoferax sp. Lineage (GTDB taxonomy): Bacteria > Pseudomonadota > Gammaproteobacteria > Burkholderiales > Burkholderiaceae_C > Polaromonas. Next base: position 4,599 of record JAIPDA010000066.1, on the reverse strand, counting down.
GAATCACCTGCGCCGGCAGGGTTTGTGGGATCCATGTCAGTCTCCAGGGCTTAAGGCCATTGCTTATCGGCTGGCATGCTTTATTTAGTCGCTTTGCCTTGCAGTGAGTCGAGCTTGGTGCGAATTTTGTCGTTTTCGATTTTCAGCTTGACCACGCGGGCCGGGAAATTCATCTGCATCATCTCTGCCATCGCGTCAGAAAAATCCGGTGTCTCATCAGAATCGACTTGGGATGGCAAAACTTGAGGCGCAAGGACTTCATCTGGTGCTTGCTCCGGGTGCAAGTCCGGTTCATAAACGCCTTTTTCAGACAGCGGCGGGGGAACCGCAACAAAGTGGTCGTTTTCAAACTGGGGAATCAGGGGGCCGGCCTCAGATGGCCCACGTGCCACAGCGCCCGGAATGTCATATTCCGGCGCTTTGTCACGCTGCTCAGCCGGCAGTAACTCGGTGTGATCAATGGTGGCCCGTTTGAGCAGCAAACCGCCTAAGGGCGCGGACTGGGTTGGGGTGTCCGGGGCGAGAGCGCGGCCTTGGTGAGTCTCGCGCTCAAAACTGGGCTGCTCAGCCGCCTTGGCCGCAGCCTGGCCCTCGGGCACGGCCAGCCGGTGGTCGAGCAGATGGTGCTCCAGCGTCAGGCCTTCTTCAGCCGCTAACACTTTACGTACCGAAGGCTCAATCGCTTCGGCTTTTTTACCGACAGCCATGTGGCTGCCTTCTTTCATGGTCACCTGGTGAGGTGCGTCATGGCGAATGATTTCGTTGTCTTTATCACTCATGCTCAAGTCTCCTATCGCTTGGGGGCGCTGGTCTGTTCAGGGGTGAATTGCTCGCGCAGTGAGGCCGCGGTGCGCACCCAGGTGTCGGCCGGAACGCCCCGGCTGCGGGTGAAATTAAAAGCCAGCTCGCGCGTGGCAAACGGGCCTGAAACGACAACGAAATAAGCCATTTTCTGGTTGGGGCGGTACACCGCAACAATGCGGGCGGCCGACAGCGCAGCTTGAGACTTTTGCCACTGCTGGGCCGCCTCGTACGTCGGCATGGCCGCATGCTGAACCACATAAGTGCCGGCCGGCATAGGTTTGAGCCAGGCTTGGGCCGCGATGGCTTCGGCAGGCGCTTCGATGGCTTCTGATGCGGGGGCGGCTTTTGCCGGTAGCGCAGCGGCTGCAGGCTGGGCGTTAGCAGCTGCATTTGCCGGCTTGGGCGCAAGCGTCGCCGCTGGCGAGGATGCAGCAACCGGCGCGGCAGTTGCAGGCACAGACGCGGGATCGGCTGGGACTGGCGCAGTTGCCGCCGCAGTTGTTGGCGCTGATGTTGCCGCTGTTGGCGCGGCATCGGCAGGCGCGGTGCTGGCGGCTGGCACAGCAGCCGGCACAGCTTCAGCAGGCGTAGCAGGTACGGCCACAACGGTAGCAGCCGGCGGGGCGCTCAGCAGCTTGCTGCGGGCCCAGTCCTGCGCCAGTTGCAAGCGGTCCAGCGTGAAAACATCGGGGTGCAGCCAGGCGGTGGTGCCGACCGACAGGGCGGCCAGGAAAGAGATGGCCATCAGCCAGCGCACATAGTCACCGCGACCACGCTTTGTACGGACTTTGTCTTGGGCTGGTTTGGCTTTCTTTTTGGCGTCGGCGCCGCCGGAAAAAGTGAACACTTCGGTACCCGCCGGAGCGCGTGTAACGCCAGCATCAAAGCCCAGTGGATCAATGCCTGCAGGGTCGGCTTGTATCGGCTCGCCAGGTTCAGGAGCCTGCATTTTTTGAAGCAATGCTTTGACAGCGCCTTCGCAACCGTCTTCACGGCCCTGAGCCAACATGGCCTCGGCTTGATCGGGTGTGGGAGCTTCAATGTCCCAACGCAACATGCGCCGGTCAAAGGACTCAAAAATTTTGCGGCTGCGGGCGCTGGTGCCCAGCAGCAAAACGATGCGAATATTGGCGCCGGGAAAGTTTTGTACCAAACGTGCCAGCAGCTGCACTTCATGGTCGGCAAGCGATCCGGCGTCGTGCACGACCATGATGCGGGCGGACGACTCCTGGCCTGAGAGCTTCATGGCCTGCTCGACCGATTGAGTGGCCAGCACTTCGTTAAAACGGGCCAACATGGCCGCTGTGTCAGCCGGGAAATAAACCTCCAACTGGCTGGTCGGCGCGCTTTCACGCAAGCGAGCAAACAGCAAGCGACTGTAGTGGTCCAGCGCCGCTTCACGGTTGCTCGACAAGGCCAGGCTGCGGCCATCACGCAACAGGCCGGCCACACAGCCTTCAAGACGCAGACGGTCAGCATGGCGGAAAAAGACGGGCGCCATACCGGCGGCATCCAGGCTCACGTTGACATTGAACTCACTCATGCTTGACGCTCCACAGGATTTTCAAGCTCGCCCTTGGCATTAAAGCGCATGGACGCCGGCACTTTGGGCTGCGGCCGGGGCATGGGCTCGACCCCGGGGCGCACTTGCGCCAGACTGAAAACGTAGGCGATGACAGGGGCTACTGCATGGTACAGCGCTTCAGGAATCGTCTTGTTGACCTCTGTCGTGAAGTACAAGGCACGGGCCAGCTGAGGCGAGGAAAAAATTTCGACGCCGTGCAGTCTAGCTTCTTCGCGGATACGGGCTGCCATGTGGTCGGCGCCTTTGGCCAACAAAATAGGCGCACCGTCCGAGCTGGGGTCGTAGGACAGTGCAATCGCAAAGTGTTCCGGGTTGGTGATCACAACGTCAGCGTCCTTGACGCTTTGCATCATGCGGGCGTTGGCCATCTCGCGCTGACGCCGGCGGATTTGCTGCTTGACCTCGGGCCGGCCTTCCATGTCCTTCATTTCGTCCTTGACCTCTTGCTTGGTCATGCGCATGCGCTTCATGAACGACCAGCGCTGGTAAGGAGCGTCTAGCGCTGCGATCAACACCAGACTGAGCGTGAGCCAGAGAGCCGACTTGGTGAGCAAGGTTCCGGCAATGGCCAGGGCCGGCTCCAGGTTCATGTTGCCCAGGTGAATCAGCTCGTTCATGTGCTTGTCAACCAGCGCCCAGAGCACGCCCGCAACCAGCGCGAACTTGGCCAGCGACTTGAGCAGCTCCACCGCAGCGCGGGTGCCCAGCATGCGTTTGATGCCTTCTAAGGGGCTGAGCTTGCTGAACTTGGGGGCGACGCTCTTGAGGGAAAAATGAAAACCGCCGGTCGCGCCTGAGGCCAGGATGGCCACGATGGCGGTCACCGCCATCACCGGCAAGACCAGTATCAAGGCTTCGAGCATCTGGCTGGCAAAAGTGGCGGGCAGCAGCGTAGGGGTGTCCAGTGTGCGGCGGTCAAAGGTAAAGCTGCTTTTCAACATGCCCGACAGGCGGGAGACTAAAACGCCCCCTGTCATGAGCAGGGTAAAGACGGCCGCAATCATCACGGCGGCAGCGGGCAGCTCTGTCGAGCGGGCCACCTGGCCGTCTTCACGCGCGCGTCTGAGCCGCCGCGCTGTGGGTTCTTCGGTGCGTTCTGAGCCGCTTTCAGACATGGCCGCTCAACTTTGAAACGAAATGCGTCATGGCAGACCTGCCAGGCTGCGGATTTGCAGCAGTCCCTGCAACCACAACCACTGAATCCGGCTGCCGATATTGGCCAGCGACAACAGCAGCACCACAAAACCAACCACAATGGTGGCGGGCAGACCGACGGAGAAAATATTCAAGCTAGGCGCGGCACGCGTCACCACGCCCAGACCGATGCTGATGAAAAGCAAGGTCACCATGACGGGCAAGGCCGTGAGCAAAGCGCCTAAAAAGATCATGGAGCTCCAGCTGACCAGCTGAGCGTACGCCTGAGGGCCGAACAGCGAGCTGCCCACGGGCAAGGTGGCAAAGCTCTCCAAAATAAGGGCCAGCAGCATGGCATGGCCACCCAGGCTGACAAAAATAAGCGTCGACAAAATCAGCAGAAACTGCGCGACCACCGGCACGTTACCGAGGTTGGGATCGATCAGGCTGGCCATCGACAAACCCATGGAGTTGGAAATGGTTTGACCGGCGACCACCACTGCAGCGGTGACAATTTGCAGCGCCAGACCCATGAAGCCACCGATCAACAGCTGGTTGCAGATTTCAAGCAGTCCAGCCGGTGACAGCGGGTCAATGTCCGGCCAGGTGAACAGCGGATAGACCATCACCGACAGCGCCAGAGCCAGCAGGACGCGAATACGTACCGTCAATGCCGACAGCGAAAAAACAGGTGCTGCCAACAACAGCGCTGAAATGCGCAGCATGGGCCACATGAAAGCGTAAAACCGCTCGACAATATCGATGGCTGCGATGTTCATGGGGCGAAGAAAACGTCAGGTGAACAGCGTCGGAATGCGCATGAAGATGCCGCGCGTGTACTCGACCAGCATGGCGATCTGCCAGCCACCGACAACGGCCAGGGTCAAGGCCATGGCAGCGAGCTTAGGGATAAAGCTCAAGGTCGCCTCATTGACAGAAGTCGCGGCCTGAACAATACCGATCACCAGACCGACGGCCAGCGCCATGCTCAGCAGCGGGGCTGAAATCAATACAGTCATCCAGAGGGCTTGGTTGCACAGTTCTACGACGGTGTAAGTGTCCATGGTGTTCGGCTT